>CANGOK010000086.1 GCA_947455285.1 Beijerinckiaceae bacterium
ACAACGCAGCGCCACGCCTGCGATGGAGTTGCGGGCCGAGACATGGAGGCCCGGCTCGTCCAGCGCCACCATCACGAATGGCGCCTTGATGAGGACGATGGCCTCGCGGCCAACGCATAGCCCCAGCTCGCGCAGGCTCGCCTTGGTGACATTGGCGTAGATCACCGTATCCCTTGAGACCTGAACCGCGACCTCGGCCTGAAGCTGATCGGTCTCGATCGCCGTCACCACCCCGCGCAGGGCGTTGCGCGCGCTTGTCTTCATGAGAAATCCCGACATGAGGTTGAGGGGCGAGACGCCGCTGCCGGCAAGATCGGGCTCAAGCGAGCGCACCACGCGCGCCATCTCCGCCTCCATGCGGCCGAAAGCTTCAATGACCTTGAGCCCGGTTGGGGTCAGCACGGCGCCGCCGCCCGTCGCCCCGCCTGCCCGGGTCGCGAGCAAGGGCTGGCCGAAAAGATTGGCCATGGCGTCGAGCGCATCCCAGGCCGCCTTGTAGCTGAGGCCCATGGCCTTGGCGCCCGCCGTGATGCTGCCCTCCCGCGCCACCGCCTGCAGCAGGCGAATGCGCTCACGCCCGATGGAGGGCGAGGTCTCGCTTTTGAGAGAGATGGCGGCTTCGATCATCAGGATGCGTGCATTATGTAGTTATACTATATAACGCTAGTCCCCATCTCTCTGCAGGTCAACTGACGCGCCAGCTTGAGATCGGCCACCCCTTGCCTATAGATGAATCTAGTGGTCGGAGCGGTTTCATGTCTGTCATCCCGGAGCAGCGCAGGTTCGGAGCCCTCACCTGATGAGGCCCCGGTCAAAATCGCCCATCGAGATCGCCAGCGACTGGACCGAAACCGTCCTTCGTCAGAAGATTTTTGAGTGGATCGCCCCGCTCGGCCGGGCATTCAACGTGCCCCGCGGCGCATCCTTCGCGGGCGATTTCGCCGACAAGACTCTTGAAGACAAGACCGAAGACCTCGCCTTCGCGCCGGAGGATCTAGCGCAGTTGGACCGCGTTCTGAGGGTCGCAAAGCGCAACGATGAAGGCGATACGTCAACCTATGCGACGGGTACGACGAAGCTTCGCTCGCTCCTGTATGTCATCGACCACTGCATCGTCCTCGGCCATACGATGACGGCGCTCGACCCCTCCGGCTCCAGGATTCTGGCGCGAGAGACAGGGATTCTGGCCTCCGGCGCAGCGCCCGCCATCCTCAACTCTCGCGCAGCCCCGACAGGCGCCTGTTACACCCTGACTTGCCGGGGCGAATTCGGGCCTTTCTTCAGGAACGACATTCTTCCCCTCATGCATTTCCTGCGCACCCATGGCGCAAAGATCGGGCCTCTGCACATCGTCACCCGGCCGGATTTCCCCGCCTTCGTCGAGGAGACGCTGCAAGCCCTCTGCGCCGCCCATCCCGGCGTCGAGGTCTTTGAACTCGCAAGCAATGAGCGGCTTGAGAATGTCAGGGCGCTCTGGCTGTCGCGCACGCCGGACGCCAATGACTGGGATGGGGTGACGCGCGCGGAGGCCGATGCGCTGGCCGATATGCTGCGCGCCCATTATCAACTGCCTCCCCCAGCGCCGCCCGACCAGCTCCTCTTCGTCAGCCGCGGGCGCGCCAAATTGGGCGCCCTCTCCAACGAGGCGGAAGTCCTCGCCGCCCTGATGGACTATGGCTTTGAGTTTTTTTCGCCCCACGCAGACGATCTCAAGGAACAGATCGCCCTGTTCCAATCCGCCCGCATCATCGTGGCGCCCCACGGGGATGCTCTGGCCAATCTCGTTTTCTGCCAGCCGGGAACGCTGGTCATCGAACTCTTCCCCTCGAACCTCGTCAGAAGCACCTATTGCTGGCTCGCCCTTCGCCTCGGCCTGCGATACCGGGCGGTCATGGGATTCCAGGGCGACGAAATGAAGGCCTTCTTCGTGAAGACGCGCGAGGTCATGGCGACGGTCGCAGAAGAGCTTGGACCCCTGCCCGAAGAAGAAGACGACGAAGACGAGGAGGAGGGCGAGGACGAATCGCCCGGCGAAGCACAGGGCGACACGGCCTAGGCTTTTGAAATTTCTATTGTTCAGGCCGCAACTGCGCTATTGTGGACCGGCTTCCCCTGCGACATCATCGATCGCGAGAGCTTGCGCTGCGTCAGCGGTCCGCCACATTGCTCTGCGATTATTCGCAAACAGCCGTCGAGGTCCCCTCTGACTGACCCGGCTGGGCCGGGACCGCAACAGGCAGCGGTTCCGGCCACCTTCTCCCGCGCCCATCCGGAACTCCCTCGCCAGCTTCGCCGTTGTAGGCGACAGCGGAAACCGGGGGAATCCATCATGCGCCTGAACGCTCCAAGGGTAATGATCGCGGCTGCCTTTATCGCAGCGGCCGCAGGCTCAGCCAGCGCCATGCCGCATGGCTGGCAGTCGGACGGCCCCAATTGCCGCGTCCTCGCCAACGCGCCCTTTCGGGATGTCTGGCTCGGACATTTCGCAGGCGGGCGCTGGATAGCCGATCCTTTCGGAGCCAAAGTCATTGACTGGCGGGATGAACATGTATGTTTCGCCTCACGCGCCAACTGCCAATCTTGGCAAAGGAGCATGAAGACAGCCTTCAACCGCGTTGGAGGCTATCGGGCCTGTGTGCGGATCAGGTGATCTGCGCCAGCCGCAGGAGCAGGAACCATGAGCGCACATCGCCCGGTCGTTCTCATCACCGGCGCTTCCGGCGGCATCGGGGCGGATCTCGCGCGGGTCTTCGCGCGCGAGGGGCATGATGTGGCTCTGGTGGCTCGTTCCGCCGACAAGCTCGAGGCGCTTGCTTCGGAAATTGAAGCCACCGGCCGCACACGGCCTTTCGTCCTTGCGCTTGATCTCGCACAGCCGCAGGCCTGCGAGGCGCTCGCCATGGCGCTCGACGAAGCAGGACTCACGCCCGCCATGCTCGTCAACAATGCCGGCTTTGGCCTCGCCGGTCGCGCCGCCATGCTGGAGCGGGCGGGACAGATCGAGATGATCGACCTCAACATCCGCGCCCTGACCGAACTGACCCTGCGCTTCCTGCCCGCTATCATCGCCGGACAGGGACGCATCATGAATGTCGCCTCGGTGGCCGGCTTTCTGCCGGGGCCTGGGATGGCGGTCTATTACGCCAGCAAGGCCTATGTCGTGTCCTTCAGCCAGGCCATGTCGCAGGAGCTTGAAGGTTCGGGCGTGACGGTGACCGCGCTTTGCCCAGGCGTGACGGCGACGGATTTTCATGCGCGCGCGGGGCTCGAAACGAACCTCGCTAAATTCATGCCCGCCATGTCTTCACATGTGGTCGCGGAAGCCGGTTACGCCGGGATGATGAAGGGGCGCAGGCTCATCGTGCCGGGCCTATTCAACAAACTGGCCACGGGTCTCCTGCCCTTCATGCCCAATGGCATTCTGCTGCCGGTGATGGGGAAGATGCAGGATCGCCGGAAGGGATCCTGAACGCCTAACCCAGCAATTCAATAAGCGGCGGAATGAGCGGCTCATCCGCCGGGGGCATGGGATATTGGCGCAGGTCTTTCGCACGCACCCATTTCAGCGCCTGCCCCTCGCGCGATTGCACGAAACCTTCCCAACGCCTGCACACATAAAGTGGCATCAGCAAGTGAAATTCGGGATAGGCGTAGCTGGCGAAAGTGAGCGGGGCGAGGCAGGCTTCCTTCACCGTGATTCCGAGCTCCTCGCGCAATTCGCGGATCAAAGCCTCTTCAGGACGCTCGCCTGCATCGATCTTGCCGCCGGGAAATTCCCACAAGCCCGCCAACGCCTTGCCTTCGGGGCGCTGGGCGATCAGCACGCGATCATCCGCATCAATGAGCGCGACGGCGACGACGAGTAGGATTTTCAACGGCGATGCTCCCATAAGGACCATCATCGCCTAACGCGGGTCGCGCCCTCGCGCAACTATTTGCCCGAGACGATCGCCTTGACCGGCTCCTTCTCATCGCCCTTCACCGTGACTTTTTCATAGATGAGGCCGCCGGAGGGAAGGATCGAGTTCTCAGCGTACCAGGTCGCCTGCGTCCAGATGTAATAAGTTCCCGGCGCGACCTTATCGAAAGCGAACCGCCCATCGGACTCCGCCTTCGTGTTGCGGGTATATTTTTGATAATCGGGATGCGAGTCCATGTTGAGGAAGAGCCGCATCGCCTTCAGATATTTTCTATCCTCGAAGAACGCTGCGAAACGCGCGTCCGAATAGGCTGTTGCGGGAATGAGATAGACATATTCGCCCGCCGCAAAGATCACGCGTCCATTCTCGGCGCGAAAGAAAGCGTGACCACTGATCTTGCCCTTGCCGGGCTTGTGAATGAAGGCGGCCTCGAAGGGATCGAAGGGAATGTCGACGTCGGGCCTTGCGCAACCTGAGAGCCCTGCCGCAACAACGGCGATTAAAATAAAACGCATGGAACACCTGCAACGAACAGTCAGACAATGTCCGAATGTTCGCGCAGGCTGCGAATTAAATCAACTGGAGATCAGCTGCGGTAGTCGCCGTTGATCGCCACATATTCCTTGGTGAGATCGCAGGTCCAGACGGTGGCGACGCCCTTGCCGCCAGCGCCGACATCCACGCGAATGTCGATCTTCTCACCCTTCATATAGGCGGAGGTCTTCGCCTCGTCATAGGTTCCATCGCGCAAGCCTTTGTAAGCGACGCGGAAATCGCCAAACCAGATAGCGAGCTTGTCGCGCTCGGCCTTTTCGCCCGCCTTGCCGACGGCGGCGACGATGCGGCCCCAGTTGGCGTCTTCGCCCGCGATGGCCGTCTTCACCAAAGGCGAATTGGCGATGGACATGGCGATGCGCTTGGCGGCGGCCACGCTCGCCGCCCCCTCGACGCGGATCTCGACAAACTTGCGGCAGCCCTCGCCATCGCGCACGACCTGATGAGCAAGATCGAGCAGCACGGCGTCGAGCGCCTTCTTGAAAGCGGCGAGACGACGATCGGAGGCAAGCGTGATCTTCGGCGCGCCGCGCTTGGCCGCAGCGCCCGTGGCGAAAAGCATCAGGGTGTCTGACGTCGACGTGTCGCTGTCGACCGTGATCGAATTGAAGCTTGTCTGCACGGACTTCGACAGAAGCGCCTGAAGCACTTCCGCGCTGATGGACGCATCGGTGAAGACGTAAGAAAGCATGGTCGCCATGTCGGGCGCGATCATACCCGCGCCCTTGGCCATTCCGTTGATCGTCACCGGCACGCCGGCGATCTCTACGGTTGCGGTGGCGACCTTGGGATAGGTGTCGGTCGTCATGATGGCCTTGGCGGCCTCAAGCAAACCATCGGGCGAGGCCTTGGCGACGAGCTTGTCGAGCACGCCGTCAAACTTCGTGGCGTCGAGCGGTTCGCCGATGACCCCGGTGGAGGCGAGGAAGATCTCGCCTATGGGCGCGCCGGTCGCCTTGGCGGCGATCTCGGCGGTCAGCTTCACCGCCTTGGCTCCCACCTTGCCGGTGAAGGCGTTGGCGTTGCCGGAGTTCACGACAAGCGCCCGGGCCTTGCCTCCCCCAAGTTTGGCGCGGCACCAATCGACCGGAGCCGAGGGACATTTCGACTTCGTGAAGACGCCCGCGACCTGCGTGCCCTTGTCGAGCAGAGCCAGCATCACATCTGTTCGGCCCTTGTAGCGGATGCCTGCCGCCGCAGTCGCAAAACGCACGCCCTCGACCTGCGGAAGATCAGGATAGGACTTGGGAGCGAGCGGCGAGACGGCGGTGCTGTGAGCCATGGAATTTTCCCTGCGATGGCGCCTTGAACGATTGCGCCGCACAATTGCGGAGCCATGCGCCACGGTCAAGCAGGGTCTAGCGGCTGAGCGCCTCTATCCAGCGCTCCATTCGGGCGCGGCCAGAGCCGAAGTCGAGCGCCCCCATGGCCGGGCGCGAATAGAGGGCGAGGGTGGCGGCGCCGCTGCTGCGCGCCACGATCCGCGCGTCGATGACGTCGGGCAGGCGCAGGATGAGGGAGCGATGAATGAAACGCAGATGGTCCGGCCCCTCGGCGGGCAGTTCCTCAACGCCGACATCCCCCTGCGCATAGCGGCGCAGCTTGGCGGCGAGACGTTCAGCCGAGATGGTGAAGACCGGCGCCGGGAGCGCCCCCTCGGCGGCAGGGCAGAAATCGGGCGGGCAATAAAGGGCGGCGCCTGAGCGCGGCGCAAGCGTGGCGAAATCGACCGGGCCAAGATCGTTCGCTTGCCCGAAGGTCCGGCCTATCCGCTCCCAAGGGCCGAACGGCGCAGGCGTTGCGGACGACAAGAGCAGGACCGCAGCTGTTATGGCCGGAGCCAACAACAGGGCAGCCGCCGCGAGCCTTACCGCGCGGCGGCTGGGTTTCGACATAAGCTTACTTTGCGACGTCCGAAGCTGGCGCCTCAGTGCGCTCGATCTTCGCAGCGTCGCGCAGCTTCATGATGAGATCCGACTGGGACTTCTGGGCGACATATTGAGCCACCTGCGACTTCACTTCCTCGAATGAGGGGAAGGACTTCTGACGCTTGTCCTCAAGCTTGATGACATGCCAGCCGAACTGGCTCTTCACTGGCTCGGAAATCTCGCCCTTCTTCAGCTTGAACGCGGCCTCGCCGAATTCCGGCACCATACGATCCTTGGTGAACCAGCCGAGATCGCCGCCCTTGGAGCCCGGATCCTTGGACACATCATCTGCGACCTTGGCGAAATCCTCACCGCCCTTGACGCGCTTCAACGCGGCCTTGGCTTCATCTTCGGTGGGAAGAAGGATATGGCGGGCGCTGATCTCCTCCTCGGGCTTCTGCTTGGAGGCGGCATCGTCATAAACCTGCTTCATGGCGGCGTCGGTGGAGCCATCCCGCGCGACCTTGCCCAGCATGGTCTCCATCATCACCTTGTCGCGATAATAGGCGAGCCGACGCGCGACATCGGCGCCCTCGCCCATCTTCTCGGCAGCGGCCTGCTTGGCGACGAGCCGCAAATCAATCAGATAATCAAGAACATAGGCTTCGCGCTGCGGGCCTTCGATCTGCTGGGGCAGGCTTGGGCCCAAATCGTCAAGCGCCACCTGCACATCCTCATCGGTGATCTCGACCCCATCGACCTTGGCCAGAACCTTGGCGCTGAGGGGGCTGGACGCTGCGAAAGCCAGCGCGATAACGGCGCCGGATGCAATGAGGCGAAGACGCTGGTTTTCCAGGAAAGACATAAACACTCCAGATCGAAAGAAGGGCGCCGGAAGATGAACCTGGCCCAATGAGGCCGCGCACTTTCCTTGAATTCGCGCGCGGGGGCAACCCAGAGGCCTCCATTGCGGCGTGAGGATGGCGCAGGGTGAGAAATTAGCCGACAGGCCGGTCACATTGACAAGGTAGAACCTCAATCCTATCTCTCACGCGGTTCACCGGGCGCAGGCGCCGGGCCGCCTTCTGGGGATTCCACTATGCTTGGTGCGCTTGCGCGTAAGATTTTCGGCTCTGCCAACGATCGTCGCCTCAAAACCTACGCCCCCAAGGTGGCCGCCATCAACGCGCTGGAAGCCGAGGTTTCCGCTCTGTCTGATGAGGCCCTGCAGGCCCGCACGCAAGAATTCCGCGCACAGCTCGCCGCCGGCCGCAGCCTCGACGAACTGCTTCCCGCCGCCTTCGCCACAGTACGCGAGGCCGCCAAACGCACGCTTGGCCAACGCCATTTCGATGTGCAGCTCATCGGCGGTATGGTGCTGCATGAAGGCGGCATTTCTGAAATGCGCACCGGCGAAGGCAAGACGCTTGTCGCGACGCTCGCCGCCTATCTCAACGCGCTGCCGGGCAATGGCGTGCATGTCGTCACCGTGAACGACTATCTCGCCCGCCGCGACGCTGGCTGGATGGGCCGTATCTATAATTTTCTGGGCCTGACCACCGGCGTCATCGTCCATGGGCTCGATGACGAGCAGCGCCGCGAGGCCTATGCGGCCGACATTACCTACGGAACGAACAACGAGTTCGGCTTCGACTATCTGCGCGACAATATGAAGTATGAGCTGAACCAGATGGTTCAGCGGCCCCACGCCTTCGCGATCGTGGACGAGGTCGACTCGATCCTCATCGACGAAGCGCGCACGCCCCTCATCATTTCTGGTCCCTCCGACGACAAGTCGGACCTCTATAATCATATCAATCAGCTGATCCCGCGCCTCGTCCCCGGCGATTTCGAGGTCGATGAGAAGCAGCGCACCGCAAATCTGACCGAGGCGGGCAATGAGCATGTGGAAGAGCTGCTTGGCGAAACGGGCCTCCTGAAGGAAGGCTCGCTCTATGATGCGGCCAATGTCACGATCGTCCATCATGTGCAGCAGGCGCTGAAGGCGCATACGCTGTTCCAGAAGGATAAGGACTATATCGTCCGCAATGGCGAACTCGTCATCATCGACGAGTTCACCGGGCGCATGATGCCGGGCCGTCGTTATTCGGAAGGCCTGCATCAGGCGCTCGAAGCCAAGGAACATGTGCAGGTTCAGCCCGAAAACGTGACGCTGGCCTCGATCACCTTCCAGAACTATTTCCGCCTCTATAAGAAGCTCGCCGGCATGACCGGCACGGCTGCGACGGAAGCGGATGAGTTCGCCGAGATCTATGGCCTGGATGTGGTGGAGATCCCCACCAACCGTCCGGTGCAGCGCATCGACGAGGATGACGAAGTCTATCGCACGGGCGGCGAGAAGCTGAAGGCGATCCTGCGCGAGATCGAGGCCGCCAGCCAGAACATGCAGCCAATGCTGGTGGGCACGACGTCGATCGAAAAGTCAGAACAGCTCGCCGAATTCATGCAGGAAAACGGCTACAAGCTGATCGACTTCGAAGACGCCGCCGGCTTGCAAAAGCTCTATGAGGCCGCGCGCAACGGCAAGCCCTCGAAGCTCTTCGCCGTCCTGAACGCGCGCTTCCATGAGCAGGAAGCCTATATCGTCGCGGAAGCCGGCGTGCCCGGCGCCATCACCATCGCCACCAACATGGCGGGCCGCGGCACCGACATCCAGCTTGGCGGCAACGTCGACATGCGCGTGCAGCAGGAATGCGCCGCCATGGAGCCGGGGCCTGAGCGCGACGCGCGCGAGACCGCCATCCGCGCCGAGGTTGAAGAGCTTCGCGCCAAGGCCAAGGCTGCGGGCGGTCTTTATATCATTGGCACCGAACGCCATGAGAGCCGCCGCATCGACAATCAGCTGCGCGGACGCGGCGGCCGTCAGGGCGATCCGGGCCGCTCGAAGTTCTTCCTGTCGCTGCAAGACGATTTGATGCGCATCTTCGGCTCGGACCGCATGGACACGATGCTGACGCGCCTTGGACTCAAGGAGGACGAAGCCATCGTCCATCCCTGGATCAACAAGGCGCTGGAGAAGGCGCAGCAGAAAGTCGAGGCGCGCAACTTCGACATTCGCAAGAACATCCTGAAATACGACAACGTGATGAACGACCAGCGCAAGGTCGTCTTCGAACAGCGCCGCGAGATGATGGCGCTGGAGTCGCTGGAAGAGACTGTCGCCAACATGCGCGGCAATGTCATTGACGACATCGTGGGCAAGCATATCCCCAAGGACTCCTATCCCGACGCATGGGATGTGGCGGGCCTTGATGAGGATGTGAAAAACAAACTGAATCTTGATCTTCCGCTGGCCGATTGGGCGCGCGAAGATGGCATCGCCGAAGAGGAAATCGCCGAACGCCTGCACAAGGCGGCGGATGACGCCTATGCGGCGCGCACCGAACAGAACACGCCTGACGTCATGCGCTTCGTCGAGAAGCAGGTGGTGCTGCAGGTGCTCGACCATTTCTGGCGCGAACATCTCGTCATGCTCGACCATCTGCGTCAGGTCATCGGCTGGCGCGGCTATGCGCAGCGCGATCCGCTGAACGAATACAAGTCTGAGGCCTTCGAACTCTTCAACGGCCTCATCAGCCAGTGGCATGATCTGGCCACCGCACAGCTCATGCGCGTTGAAGTCGCTTTCGAACAGCAGCCCGACCCCGCGGCCGTTGAGGCGCCGTCAATGGGGTCTGAAGCCTCGCTTGACGAGATCAACGCCTTGATCGCTGCTGGCGCTTTGTCTCCGCAGGCTTTGGGGCTTGGTGAAGATCACGCAGAGGCGGAGGCCCGCAACCCGCAGGACCCCGCGTCCTGGGGCAAGGTGGGCCGCAACGAGGCTTGCCCTTGCGGATCTGGCAAGAAGTACAAGCACTGTCACGGCATCTTCGTTTAGCCTGTAAAATCAAGTACTTAACTCTTCGGTTGCGCCTAGGCAGCACCTGTGCAAAATTGGTGTTCATGCGCAAACCTGTGCAGAACCTAAGCAGAGCACATGGAAGAGAAGGTACGAATAGACGGCGGGCTTGGGCTTGTCTTTAAGCGTGGCGGCACGTTTTACGCACGTGTCCGCACAGCGCCAAACAAGTACGTCTACCGCAGCCTTAAAACGGGCAACAAAGCCGCCGCTGTCAGAGCCGCGCAGAAACTCGTCCATAAAATTGAATTCCAAACTGAGCATGAGTTACCGATACAAACAAAGAAATTTAGTGACGTCATAAAAGAGTATGTGGCGTACAGACAGACGCAGCATGAGCAAGGACGCACCTCTATTTACATGCTGCGGCAGATAAAGCGTGTGTCTAAGTTTTGGGTGACGTACGCAGGCAAGCGCCCACTCACCGCCATTGATAACATCGTGCTGAGCGAATTTTTAGAGTGGCGACGTGCCTACTACCACAACATAGCAGAAGACGAACGCCCAAAGAATGCACGCCTCAATCCCACAGACAAGACGCTACAGTGGGAGATGATGCTGGGCAAAGCCATCGTTAAGTGGGCGCATGACAAGGGCTACAGAGGCAAAACGCAACTCCCCACATTTACATTCACACCGAAAAAGAAACGTGTGCGTCCAGCATTTGAACTGACGGAATATCGGCAGTTATGGCGTGCGTTGGTGAAATGGGAGAAAAATTGTCCAACACCTGAATATCTCTACACCAGACAACTGCTGCGTGATTATGTGCTGATACTCGCAAACTCAGGCATGCGTGTTGGTGAGGCAAATAATCTGCGCATCAAAGACGTCCAACCGTTTACAGATGGATTGGGACGTAAGAACTATCGTTTTGTCGTGCGCGGCAAGACGGGTGAGCGTGACGTGATACCACGCACTATCTGTGTGCGTTACGTTGATAGAATGCTAGCGAGACGTGACAAGCCGAAACCTGATGAGTGGCTGTTTGCGATGAAGACGGGCACTAAAGTCATCACGCTGATTGACCAATTTGAT
>CANGOK010000087.1 GCA_947455285.1 Beijerinckiaceae bacterium
CGAGAGCGTTTCAGCCGAAGCCGAATTGGCCGGCGAAGGGCACGAGGCTCAGGAAGGCCATCAGGATGTTTCCTCGGAAGAGGGCGTCAGCGCCGTAGAGCATCAGGCTGAACCGCATTCTGTGTCCGAAACTCATTCGGAGCCCGAGGCGCATAGCGAAGTCGAAGCGACGGCCCCCTCGCAGGCCGCCGTCGAGGCGCCGGCGGTCGAAGCCGCTCCGCATTTGGAGCCCGCGCACGAGCCGCAGGTCGAACAGCCCTTGGAAGTCATTTCCGAGCCGGTCGCTGTCGCGGCCATTGCGTCCGAGCCCGTTGATAGTCATGCGCAGGAGCCGCAGGCTGAGGCCGAAGCTCATTCAGACGAGCCCGCCCACGAGCATCAGGAAGAGCAGCCCGTCGAGGCGCGCGCCGAAAGCGAAGAGGCTCGCGAGTCCGATGACGAAGAGGATGATGAAGAGCGCGACGAGGAAGCCGAGGCTGTGGAACAGCTCGGGGGCGACGAGTTCGAGGAAACCTTCCGCGCCCCGCGCCTGCGTCGTCAGTACAAGATTCAGGAAGTCATCAAGCGCCGTCAGGTCCTGCTCGTTCAGGTCGTGAAGGAAGAGCGCGGCAACAAGGGCGCTGCGCTGACGACCTATCTGTCGCTCGCCGGCCGCTATTCGGTTCTGATGCCCAACACCGCGCGTGGTGGCGGCATTTCCCGCAAGATCACCGACGCCGCTGACCGCAAGCGCCTCAAGGAGCTCGTTCAGGATCTTGAGGTTCCTGAGGGCATGGGCGTCATCCTGCGCACCGCCGGCGCCAGCCGCACCAAGCAGGAAATCCGCCGCGACTTCGAATATTTGCTGCGCATGTGGGAGACCGTGCGCGAGCTGACCCTCAAGTCCTCGGCCCCGAACCTCGTTTATGAGGAAGGCTCGCTCATCAAGCGCTCGATCCGCGACCTCTACAACAAGGACATCGACGATGTGATCGTCGCTGGCGATGAGGGCTATCGCGAAGCCAAGGACTTCATGCGGCTCCTCATGCCGAGCCACGTCAAGAACGTGGTTCCCTGGCGAGAAACGCAGGCCATTTTCGCACGCTATGGCGTCGAGGCGCAGTTGGACGCCATGTTCTCCAACATCGTCACCCTGAAATCGGGTGGCTATATCGTCATCAACCAGACAGAAGCGCTGGTCGCCATCGACGTGAATTCGGGCCGCTCGACACGCGAGCACAACATCGAAGACACGGCGGTGCGCACCAATCTGGAGGCCGCCGACGAAGTGGCCCGCCAGCTGCGCCTGCGCGATCTCGCCGGCCTCATCGTCGTCGATTTCATCGACATGGAGGAGAACCGCAACAATCGTGCGGTTGAGCGGCGCATCAAGGAAGCTCTGAAGAACGACCGGGCTCGCATTCAGGTCGGCCGCATCTCCCACTTCGGCCTGCTCGAAATGTCCCGCCAGCGCATGCGCACCGGCGTGCTTGAGGGGTCGACTGTCGTCTGCCACCATTGCGCGGGCTCAGGCATGATGCGCTCGACCGCCTCGATCGCGCTGCACATCCTGCGCGTGATCGAAGACGCTCTCATCAAGAACCCCCAGTACAACCTCATCGTGCGCGCCCGCAGCGAAGTGGCGCTCTACATCCTGAACCAGAAGCGCAGCCATCTGCGCGACATTGAGGCGCGGTTTGGCGTTTCGATCATGGTGATGGGCGACGAGACGTTGACCGGCGCCGTCCATCACGCGCTGGAGCGCGGCGATCTTGCTTCGCCGCCAGCCGAACTGCGCCGTCAGGATCTGGTGCGGATCGATTCCATCATCCCCGAGGACATCGAGGAAGAGGTGGAGGAGACCGAGGAGGAGGACGAGGAAGCCACGGATCGCGCCGAGGGCGAGGTCGATGGCGAAGGCTCGGAGGGTGGAGAGGCTGGTCGCGAAGACGCCAGCCGCCGCCGTCGTCGCCGGCGTCGTCGTGGCGGTCGCAATGACCGTGAAGGCGGCTTCCTGCCGTCCGACGCGCCGCAGCCCTCAGACACCGGCCTCGCCATGATGGCCGAGATCGCCGGCGATATGCCGGGCTCGCTTGCCGAGGCCACCGTTTCGGATGGCGATAGCGATGAGGCGGAGGCTGAGAGCTTCGACATCGACGGAAATGGCGAGGAGGGTGATCGCCGTCGCCGTCGCCGTTCGCGTCGCGGTGGACGCAATCGTCGTCGCGAACGTGGCGAGGGTGAGGGTGAGGGCGAAGGCGAGACCGTCGCTATGGAAGAGGGCGGCGCGCCCGTCGCCGAGCCGGCCGACGATTTCGCCCCCGAGGCGGAAACCCCGGTCGCTCCGGTCGAAACCCCGGCCCCGACATTCGCGCAGCCCCACGTTCATGCGGAGGCTCATGCAGAGCTTCCCACTCATGAGCATGCGGCGCCGGTCGAGGCCCCGCAGCCCGTGGTCGCCGAGGCGCCCGCTCCTGAGCCTGCATCGGCGCGTGAACAGCCAGCGCCTCTTCCGGAAGCGCCGATCGACCCCAACCGGCCCAAGAGGTCGGGCTGGTGGCAGCGCGCCAAGCAGACCTTCGGCGGATAATCAGGGAACGGCGCCTTCGGGCGCCGTTTTCATTTGGCGCCGGCGTCGATCCGGGTGCGGGCGAGGCTTCTCGCCTCGGCGACACTGGCCGTATATGTGACGAGGTCCGCGCCAAGACCGCAGTGCGCAAGCGTATCGGCGACGGCGGACGAAGCCGCTGCGATATAGACCTCCGCCCCCGCGCGCTGCGCCTTTGTGGCAAAGCCGATCAGGGCTTGCGCGCCGGCGCCGTCCGCGAGCGGAACGGCGGCGAGGTCCAGCACGAAGGCTTTCGGTCTGGCGCCAATTTCATCGAGCACGCCAGCGACGGTGCTCGCGGCCCCAAAGAAGAAGGGGCCGGTGATGCGGTAGGACTGGATCTCTCCATCTCCTTCGCCGGGAATATAGGGTGGGCGCGGTTCCACCTCGTCGCCAACGTCCTCCTCGATCCACTGTTGATGAGAAGTGACCTCCACCAGTTGCGCCATACGGTGCATGAAGAGGATAGCGCCCAGCGTCACGCCAACGGCGATGCCCTCGGTGAGATCGCGGAAAACCGTAAGCAGGAAGGTCGCCAAGAGCACCGCCGCCTCGCCTCGATCATGACGCAGGATCATGGCGATCTGGGTGCGCTCGGCCATGTTCCATGCGACCGTCGCCAGCACGGCGGCGAGAGCGCAGAGCGGAATATAGGCTGCGACCGGCGCCGCAACGATCATGAAGGCCAGCAGAAAGATAGCGTGTAGTATGCCCGAGACCGGCCCGCGCGAGTGAGCGCGGACATTGGTCGCGGTGCGCGCGATGGTTCCGGTGGCGCACAGGCCGCCGAAGAAGGCTGTAGCGATATTGGCGTAGCCCTGCGCCACCAGCTCGCAGTTCGAACGATGCCGCCGCCCCGTCATGCCGTCCGCCACCACTGCCGACAGCAGCGACTCAATGCTGCCCAGCACGGCGATGGCGACGGCGCTGGGAATGAGCTCGGGAATATCGGAGGCCGGAAAATCCGGCCATTTAGGCCAGGGCAGGGAATTCGGAACGCCGCCGAAGCGGCTGCCGATCGTCTCCACAGGCAGGTCGAACATGTAGGTCAGCAGCGCCGATGCCCCAACCGCTGCAAGCAGGCCCGGGAAGTTGGCGTTCCAGCGCTTCAGTCCGACGATCAGCGCAAGACTGAGAGCCGAGAGGCCAGTCGCCCAGAGGTTGATCGTGGGCGCCGCATGCCAGAGCGCGTCGAGCTTTGGAATGATCGGCCCCGGCTCGTGGTTGAGGGTGAGGCCGAACAGATCCTTGATCTCGCCAGCGAAGATGATGACGCCGATGCCCGCGGTGAAGCCGACGATCACGGGGTGAGGGATATATTTCACATAGGCGCCAAGGCGCAGGTAGCCTGCGGCGAGCATCAAAAAGCCCGCCATGATCGTGGCGAGGAACAGGCCCGACAGGCCGAACCGTTCAATCGTCATTCCCATGAGCACGATGAAGGCGCCCGCCGGGCCGCCGATCTGGAAACGACTTCCGCCAAGCGCCGAAATCAGGAAGCCGCCGACGACCGCAGTGAAGAGCCCATTCTCCGGCTTGGCGCCGGCGCCAATGGCGATGGCCATGGAGAGGGGCAGGGCGACGATGGCGACCGTCATGCCCGCCAGTGCGTCGGTCTTGAGCGCCTCGGCGCCGTAGCCCTCGCGAAGCACGGTCACGAGCTTGGGCGTGAAGAGATCGCTGAAGGAGGGTTTGCGCGCCAGAGCGCCAGAATCAGAGTTGGACATTGCTTCCCATTTTCCTCCCCGACGCATCTTGGCATTGCGAACACCGGGGCGCCAACTCTATGCTGAAATAAGTTGCGACAGATCAAACGCGGGGACGCATATGACCAGAGCCATCCGAATTCATCAGACCGGCGGCCCGGAAGTTTTGCAGATGGAAGAGGTCACAGTGCCCGCGCCCGGTCGCGGACAGGTGAAGATCCGCCATCACGCCATCGGCCTGAACTTCATAGAGATCTATTTCCGCAAGGGCGCCTATCCGGCGGAACTGCCTTTCATTCCCGGGAATGAAGGCGCAGGCGAGGTCATCGCGATCGGCAAGGGCGTGGAAGGCTTCAAGATTGGCGACCGCGTAGCTTACGCGGCCTTGCCCGGCAGCTATGCCGAGGAGCGGTTAGTCGACGCGAGATATCTCGTGAAGCTGCCAAAATATATCTCTTATGAGACCGGCGCGGCCATGATGCTGAAGGGTCTGACCGCGCAATATCTGCTGCGCCGGACCTATCGCGTGAAGGCTGGCGACACCATTCTCGTCCATGCAGCGGCGGGCGGCGTGGGGCTCATCTTATGCCAGTGGGCGAAGGCTCTTGGCGCGACAGTCATCGGCACGGTCGGCTCGCCCGAGAAGGCCAAGCTCGCCAAGAAGGCGGGCGCCAAGCATGTCATCCTCTACAACGAAGAGAACTTCGTCGAGCGCGTGAACCAGATCACCAAGGGCAAGAAGTGCGACGTGGTCTATGACGGCGTCGGCAAGGCGACCTTCCCGGGCTCGCTCGACTGCCTGCGGATGCTGGGAACCTTCGTGTCCTTCGGTTCCTCTTCCGGTCAGGTCGATGCCTTCAATATCGGGATCTTGCAGCAGAAGGGCTCGCTCTTCGCGACGCGCCCGACGCTGTTCCATTACATCGCCAAGCGCGAGGATCTCGAGGCCATGGCGAAGGATCTCTTCAAGGTGGTCAAGAGCGGCGAGGTAGTGATCCCGATCCACGCTCGCTATGCGCTGGAAGACGTGGCTGAGGCTCATCGCGCGCTAGAGTCGCGCGCGACGACTGGCGCGGCGGTCCTCATTCCCTGAGGCAGGATGCGATCACACCGCCATGCCATGAAGATCGTAAGGCCCGGCCTTTTCGATCTTCACGGTGACGATGTCGCCGACCCGCAGGGGACGGCGGGAGGCGATGTGGACGGAGCCGTCGATCTCCGGCGCATCGGCGCGACTGCGGCCCTTTCCGACGCCATTTTCGAATGAATCAACAATTACTTGCAGGCGCTTTCCAACCTTGTTTTTAAGGATTGAGGCGCTAATCGCCTGCTGCTTCTCCATGAAGCGGCGATAGCGGCGCTCCTTTTCCTCGTCGGGAACCACGGGCAGGCCGAGGTCATTGGCGAGCGCGCCCTTCACGGGCTCGTATTTGAAGGCGCCGACGCGGTCGAGGCGCGCTTCGCCGAGCCAGTCGAGAAGCATCTCGAAATCTTCCTCGGTCTCACCGGGGAAGCCGACGATGAAGGTCGAGCGGATCGCTAGGTCCGGGCACGCCTGACGCCACGCCTTCACGCGCTCAAGCGTCTTTTCCTGATTGCCCGGGCGGCGCATGGCCTTGAGGACGCGCGGCGAGGCGTGCTGGAAGGGAATGTCGAGATAGGGCAGCAGATTGCCGGACATGCCGCTTTGCGCCATCAGCTCCACCACCTCATCCACATGCGGATAGGGATAGACATAATGCAGGCGCACCCATACGCCGAGCGTCGACAATTCGCGCGTGAGATCGAGGAACTTCGCCCGCACCGAACGGTCGGCGAAGGGGCTTTCCTCGTAGCGCAGGTCAACACCATAGGCAGAGGTGTCCTGCGAGATGACGAGCAGTTCCTTAACGCCCGCCTTTACCAGCTTCTCGGCCTCGCGCAGCACATCGCCTGCGGGGCGCGAGACGAGCTTTCCGCGCAGTGCGGGAATGATGCAGAAGCTGCAGGTGTTGTTGCAGCCTTCCGAAATCTTCAGATAGGCATAGTGGCGCGGCGTCAACTTGACGCCCTGCGGCGGCACCAGATCGACATAGGGATCATGAGCCGGGGGCGCAGCCTGATGCACCGCCTCCATCACGCTTTCATAGGCTTGCGGACCGCTGATTGCGAGCACGCCCGGATAGGCGTCGCGAATGGCGCCGGGCTCCGCGCCCATGCAGCCGGTGACGATCACCTTGCCGTTTTCATTGAGCGCGGCGCCGATGGCGGCCAGCGACTCCGCCTTGGCCGAATCCAGAAAGCCGCAAGTGTTCACCACCACTGCGTCAGCGCCAGCATGGCTGCGGGTCAGTTCATAACCTTCTGCGCGTAGGCGCGTGATGATCCGCTCGGAATCCACAAGCGCCTTGGGGCAACCAAGGGAGACGAAGGAAATACGGGGGGCGGGGCGAGCTTGAATATCAGTCATGGGGTTTCGATTGCCACGGGGGCGGCCCGGATGCAACTTCACAGGGCTTTGCAGGGGTGACGAGGCGGGGGCGGGGCGTTATGGTCGCGCCAAGCCGTTAGTAGCGGCGCCGTCTCTGGAGGAAATCTGAATGACATTCACGCTCGCCACGATCGACACCGCCTCTGGCCCCCACGCGGCCATTGTCGTTGGGGATCGCGTTCTCGACATCGCCGCCGCCACCGCCAATGCGCAGGACGCTTCCATGCTGCACATTCTGGCGACCTGGGCTGAGAGCCTGCCGCGCCTCGACGCGCTTGCGGCCAAGGCGCCGAGCGCTGGCGTTCCGCTGGCCCAAGCCAAGCTTCTGGCGCCCATCCTGAACCCCGGCGCCATCTTCTGCGCGGGTTCGAATTACGCCGACCATGCCGCCGAAATGGCCGCGCGCTCCGGCCAGCCTGCGCCGCCTGACCCGCATACGCTGGGCCTGCGCTCCTGGCACTTCATCAAGACCATGCATTGCATCACCGGCCCTGGCGCCACGGTCATCATGCAGCCGCGCTCGAAGAAAATCGATTGGGAGATCGAGCTCGCCCTCATCATTGGCAAGACCGCCCGCAACGTCTCGGAAGCCGATGCGCTTGATTATGTCGCTGGCTACATGGTCTCCAATGACCTCTCGGCTCGTGATCTCGGACACCGGGAGGGCCTGCCGGCCACCTCGTCCTTCAAGACCGACTGGATCGCTCACAAGAATTGGGACGGGTCGTGCCCGATTGGCCCCTGGATCACGCTGGCGCGCGATGTGCCGAACCCGCACGATCTCGGCATGGTGCTTGAGGTGAATGGCGTCGTGAAGCAGGACTCCAACACCAAGCACATGATCTTCAACATCAATGAGCAGATCGCGGACCTCTCCCGCAACTTCACCCTGCATCCCGGCGACATCATCCTGACCGGCACGCCCGCAGGCGTCGGCGCCGGCCGGGGTGAGTTCCTCCAGAAGGGCGACGTGGTGAAGCTGACGATCGCGGGTCTGGGCGAGCTCACCAACACCATGGCCTGATGGTCGGGAGGCTGTTGAGCGCAACGCCTACAGCTTCTCTCCCCCTTGTGGGGAGAGATCAGAGAGTGGGGGGCGTAAGAGCTCTGCAGGTTAGCGCCTTTGCAAACGCGTTCCCGATCGGCATGCGCAGACCCCCACCCCGTCCGCTGACGCGGCCGACCCTCCCCACAAGGGGGAGGGTATGAAAAGAAAAGCCCGCCCCCTGCGAAGAGGGCGGGCTTCTTTAATGGGCCATGAACCCGGCTGAAATCAGCCGCGTGGGTTCTGGTAGGCGTAGCACTTCACGACCAGCGGGCCGAGCTTGTCGCATTCGCCGGTCATGACGTCGCCGGGCTTGACCGGGCCGACGCCCGCAGGCGCGCCGGTGAAGATCACGTCGCCCGGATAGAGCGTGTAGAAGTCAGAGGCGAGCGAGATCAGCTTCTGGCAGTTGTAGATCAGGTCCGACGTATGGGCGTCGTGGCGGATCTGGCCATTAACGAAAAGCTTGAAGGGGACGTTGTTCGGGTCCGCGATCTCGTCCTTGGTGACGAGCCAGGGGCCGATCACGGCGTAGCTGTCGATGGACTTGCGCATGGAGCGCTCTTCGCCGCCGCGCACGGTCATGTCGAGGCTGAGGCAGTAGCCCGCGACATAGTCGAGCGCCTCGGCTTCCGAGACCTGCGAGCATTCATTGCCGATCACGATCATGAATTCCAGCTCATGTTCGGTGAGCTTATCGAGGAAGCGCAGGTGCACGCCTTCGCCCGTGCCGACCATGGCGGAATTCGCCTTGAGGAACAGGCCGGAGCCCGCAATGCCCTTGCCCGGGGGCTGATCAGGACGACGAGCCTGCATCTCCGCCACATGGGCGTGATAGTTGGTCGGCGCGGCGATCAGCTTCGAGGGCGTCGCGGTCGGGCTAAGCAGCGTCACGTCAGCGACGGCCTTCGAGGGATAGGATGAGACATTGCCGACGGCGGCGCGCACTTCGTCGAGGTGGGCGATCATGGCGTCGCCCCAGCGCTGCTTCTTCTTGCCGGCCAGCACCTTCTCGACGGCGCTGGTGATGTCGTGGACCTTGTCGCCCTCTACGACGCCATAGCGATCGTCATCGAATCTGCAAAACTTCATAAGCCAGTCTCCTCTCTACGGGGGCGGCGCCCCTCAATCTATGGAATAGGTTCCGTTCGAGAACATGACGCGGAGCCCGAAGGTCCCCTCGCTTACTCTCCAGCGTTCCAGCCGGTAGGTCCGAAAGCCGCCGCGATGATAGGGGTCGCGATCAGCTATAGCCCTCGCCGCAGCCTCGTCTTCGGCCCGGATGATGATCATGCCCGGACCGCGCGGCTTGCCTGCTTCGTCAAGGAAGGGGCCAGCCGCGAAAAGCACGCCGCTGGCCTCGAGTTCGTATTGGTGAGCGAGATGCTCGGCGTGGACGGCGCGCCGTTCTTCGGCGGTGGAGGTGGGCTCTGAAAAGATGACCCACAGCTCCTTGCCCAGATGCTGTCGCTGCCCCGCGTTCACCGAGGATCAGCCCGCCATCTTGCGGGAGATGATGTCCTCGCAGCGCAGGTTGCGCTCTTCGGTGAACTTGCCCGACATGGCCTCACGCAGGCGCTGCGAAGGCATGGACATGCCCCAGCGGTCGGGCATGGGCATCTTCTTCGCCCAGTATTCCGGCATGCCCGCCATATGGGTGGCCTCGTCGATCTGCTCGACTTCTGCCGTATATTCCGTGACGAAGCCGTTGGGCTCAACGAAATAGGAGAAGATGTTGTTGCCGGGGCCGTGGCGACCGACGCCCCACTCGATATTGTAGCCGCCGTGCTTCATACGGCCGGCGCCGCGCATAAGGCCGTCGAAGCTAGGCACTTCATAAGCCATGTGGTTGAGGCCGGCGCCATGGCCCCGGGCCAGAGCGATGGAGTGATGGTCGGAGCTGCAACGCACGAAATCCATGCGCTCGGTGGAGTCCGACAGGCGGAAGCCGAGCGTGTCGCAGAAGAAGCTGTTCTGCTTGTCGATGTCCGCGACATTGAGAACGATATGGGACAACTTCACGGGCTTGGAGGAGTCGTTGAAGACATGTTCCTGCTTGCTCACGCCGGCTGAAACGGTCAGCACCTGCCCCTCGGGAGTGCGGAGGCTGAAGCCGTAGCCACCGCCCGCGATCTCAGAGCGGGCCTTAGGCGCTGCCACGATTTCGACGCCCAAGCCGACCATCTTGGCGTGCAGCGCGTCCACGCCGCGAGCGTCCTGCGCCGCGAAATTAATGGAATGCAGCGAGGCGCGAGGCGCTTCGTGCAGGGTGAGGATGTGATGCTCAGCGCCGCCGCCGCGCAGATACATGACGCCACCCTCGCGGGCCACGAATTCAAGGCCCCAGACCTTGCTGTAGAATTCGGCGCTTTCGTCGAGGTTGAAGACATTCAATTCCACGCCCCGCAGGGCCGTTACGCGAGCTTCAGTCATTTTCGCCTCCAAGCGGCTATCTTCACATTCATGTTATCGGGTCTGCCTGAACTAGGCCACCTCGGATTGCGCGCCCTCGCCACGGAACCGCGCGCTGACGCGCCGTTCAAACCAGCGCAATGCAGCAACGATGGCGACCAGCGGTGTGATCTGGATGACGCCAAGCGCGCAGACCGCGCCATAGCTGCCGCCTTCCTCCCACATGGTCAGGCTAATCGTACCAAGCACATGTGTGCCGGGGCCAACGAGGAAGACCGAAGCGGAGAGTTCGCGCACCGCCAGCACGAACACATAAAGCCATGCTGCGATGATGACGGGGGCGAGCAGGGGGAGCAGCACCCTTATGAACATCTGCAAGACGCCCGCGCCCGAAACCGCAGCAGCCTCTTCCAGCTCCTTGTGGATCTGGGTGATTCCGCTGGTGGCGAAGCGCATGCCATAGGGCATGTAGAGGGTCATATAGGCGATCAGCAGAATCCAGATCGTATTGTAGACCGGGATCGGCAGCATCAGATAGGCGAAGAGCACGCTGGCGCCGATGATGACGCTGGGAATGGCGATGGGGCTGAAAGCCAGCGCATCCAGCA
This sequence comes from Beijerinckiaceae bacterium, assembly GCA_947455285.1. GTDB lineage: Bacteria > Pseudomonadota > Alphaproteobacteria > Rhizobiales > Beijerinckiaceae > Terripilifer. The sequence goes on from CANGOK010000087.1 coordinate 10,829, forward strand.
CCCAGCCGCCACGCGGCGCGGCGCGCTGCGTCACCCAGGCGGCGATGAAGGTCAGCATGACCACGAAGGTAGCCGCCATGGCCGCCAGCATCACGCTCGTATGCACCGCCTCCACGAAGATCGGGTAGTGCAGCACGAAGCTGTAATTCGAGAGTGTGAAGGGCGACGTCGTCGCCATGAAGGGCGTAGCGAGATTGCGGAAGAAGCTCTGCCAGACCAGCGTCAGCAGCGGCAGGCCAAGCGCAAGCACGAATAGCAGCGACAGGCCAATCGTCACCGGCCAGCGCAGCCGTCCCAGCTCAAGCGGCACGGGTTTGTAGCCCTTGCCGGTGATTGTCGCATAGGCCTCCGCGTTGCGGGTCGCACGCCGGTAG
>CANGOK010000088.1 GCA_947455285.1 Beijerinckiaceae bacterium
AGCCTCTATTTCGGCGTCTGCGTTGTCGCGCGTCGCTTCGACCGGTTCGATCCGGAGGCGGCGCTGCAACTCATGTCTGCCCATCAGGTCCGCAACGCCTTCATCCCGCCGACTGCGCTGCGCATGTTGCGCAGCAATCACTCGGCAGGGCGGCGCTACAATGTCGATCTGCGCACGCTAGCCTCGGGCGGCGAGTCGCTCGGCGCCCCCATCTATGCCTGGGGACGCGAGGCCTTTGGCCTCACCATCAACGAGTTCTATGGCCAGACCGAATGCAATCTGGTGCTGGCCTCCTGCCACGCCATGGGTGTTTCGCGCGCTGGCTCCATCGGCAAGGCTGTGCCCGGCCATGTCTGCGATGTGATCCGTCCGGATGGTTCGCGTTGTGAGCCGGATGAGCCCGGACAGATCGCGGTGCTGCGGCCCGACCCCGTCATGTTCCTTGGTTACTGGAACAGACCCGACGCCACCCGCGCCAAATTCATCGGCGACTGGATGACGACGGGCGATCAGGGTCGCCGCGACAGCGATGGCTATGTTTTTTTCTTCGGTCGCGACGATGATGTGATCACCTCGTCAGGCTATCGCATCGGACCCGGGGAGATCGAAGATTGCCTGTTGCGCCATCCCGCGGTCGAGATTGCGGCGGCGGTCGGCAAGCCTGACGCGATCAGGGGCGAGATCGTGAAGGCCTTCATCGTGCTAAAATCCGGCTTTGAGCCTTCGGCCGATCTCAGCGCCGACATTCAGGCCTTCGTGCGCACGCGCCTCTCGGCTCATGAATATCCGCGCGAGGTCGCCTTTATCGACCGCCTGCCGCTGACGACTTCCGGCAAGGTCATTCGCCGGCAGTTGCGCGAGCAGGGCTGATCAGCCGAGCAATCCGCCGCCGCTCGTTGGCTTCAGCGGATTGTCCACCAGCGCCGCCCGGTCAGGCTGGTCGGGGCGCACCTCTCCGGTGAAGGCGCGCCAGAGTCCTTCGACGAAACTTGGCTCCATATCTTTCAAGATAAAGACGATCCGCGTGCGCCGTTCACCGCGTGGCCAAGCGTCTAGGCTGACTGGCGGATGAAAGACATGCTGCACGCCGTGGATGACTACGGGACGATCGGGCTCATCGTCGAGCCCCACGATTCCCTTCACTCGCAGCAGATGCGGCCCATGGGCCTGCCGCAATAGATCGAGAAAGAGATCGAAGCCGCTCTTGGGCATGAGCACATCGCTCTCAAGGCAGAAGGCCCGAATGCGCGCGTCATGGCGGTTCACATCGTGGGGGTCCTGACCGTGGTCATGACCATGATGATGATCGTGGTGATGGTGGTGATGATGATGGTCGTGATGATGATGCCCGGAGAAGGCCTGCACGTTCAGCCAGCGGCCAACATCGGGGATCTTCGTTTGGGGGTCGAAGAGGCCGACGTCGAGCAGGGCCATCGCCTGCGCCTCGCCCTTGGCCGCATCAAGGGTCACAGCGCCGGGGTTAAGCGCATGAAGTCGCCGTCGCAGGGAGGCTTCTCCCGCCGCGCCTTCCTGAAGATCAGTCTTGGTGAGGACAATGCGGTCGGCCACCGCCGCCTGCTTCACCGCCTCTTCATGGGCGTCGAGGGTGGAGGCGCCATTCACCGCATCAACCAGCGTCACCACGCCATCAAGGCGGAAGCGCATGAGCAGATATGGGTGATACATGATCGTATGCAGCACGGGCGCAGGGTCGGCGAGGCCCGTCGTCTCGATGACCACGCGCTTGAATTGCGGCATGCGATCGTTGTCGCGCCGGCGCAGCAGGTCTTCGAGCGTGGTGATGAGATCGCCGCGGATGGTGCAGCACAGACAACCCGAGGAGAGCAGCAGCATATCCCCATCGGCCGCCTCGACCAGCAGATGATCGAGCCCCACTTCGCCGAATTCGTTGATGATCACCACGGTGTCGGCGAGGGCAGGGTCTTTGAGCAGCCTGTTCAGGAGCGTGCTCTTGCCTGCGCCCAGAAAGCCTGTGAGCACCGTGACCGGGATCGGCGGCGGGGGACGCCGCGCCTGCGCATTTTCGCTCAAACCGGTGCTCCGTTCATTTGCGTTTGGGTTTCGCCTTGGCGGCAGGCTTCTTCTTGCCGCCCTTGGCCTTCGTCGCTTTTCTGCTGGAAACTGGCACGGCGTTGCGGGGGGAATCGTCAAGCGCGACGAGCGCCGCACCCGTCCAGCCCGGGACCCGGCCAGCGAAGACCTGCACTGGCTCGAATGCGGGGCGTGCGCTCTGGGCCTGAACGGCTGCGAGGCCGCTTTGCTGGCCCATGAAGCCCATCTGGGCGAAGAAGCCGCTTGCGTTATCGCCCTGCGCCTGCCCGCCAGGCGCAGCGAAATCATCCTCCGCCACCTGTTCGCGGTTCTTGCCACAGACGCGCGGTCGATTGTTCGGCGGCGAGCCGGGAATCGCTCGCAAGGTCGTGATGGAGGGACCGGAGCCGCTGGCGAAGCCCGCATCAAGCAGGCTCGCGGCCTTCAGCGTCCGCGCCTTGGCGTTGGGATAGCCCAGCACGACCGCGATGAGCCGCCGCCCGCCGCGCGTGGCGCTCGCCACCACATTGAAGCCCGCCGCGCAGGTGAAGCCGGTCTTCATGCCGTCCGCGCCGGGATAGCGCCCCAGAAGTCCGTTGTGGGTGGGGATCACCAGATCGCCCAGACGCAGGGCGCCGATGCCGTAAAGGTCGGAATATTCGGGAAAGTCGCGAAACAGGGCCATGCCCACGATCGCCATGTCCCGCGCCGAGGAATAGTGCTCGTCGTGGTGCAGGCCGTTCGGGTTCATGAAATGCGATTCGCGCATCCCCAGCCGCGCCGCAGCCGCGTTCATCTGGTCGGCGAAACCCTCGACCGTGCCGCCCAGCCCCTCGGCGATGGTGATCGCGATGTCATTGGCCGACTTCACCATCAGCATCCGCAGGGCGTTTTCGAGCGTGACTTCCGAGCCCGGGTTGAAGCCCATTTTCGAGGGCGGCATGCGGGCGGCGCGGTAGGAAACCACGATCGGCGTATCAAGGCCGATCTTGCCCTGCCGCAGGGCGGTCAGCGCCACATAGGCGGTCATGAGCTTGGTCAGCGAAGCGGGATACCAGCGCCGCGTCGCCTCCTGTTCGGCGAGCACCGCGCCGGAAGCCGTGTCTATCACCACATAGGGCGTGCCCTGAGGCGTCGCCCGAGCCAGTCCCGTCCCACAGGACAAAATGGCGAGCGACAGGCCAAGGCCGCGCAAAAATCCGCTGACGGGTCGTTTGTCTTTCTTCTGCATGGACGGAGGCTGATCCTTCGTGACGCATCGCCTTGGTAATCGCGTGAAGCGAAATTGCCAAGCTTCACCGGTGCCTTGCCCCGGCGGGCGCGCGCCTAGAGACCAGCGCCTTGGGGCGAAATCGTGGCCTGCGGAGAGGAGCCCTTGCGTCAATTTTCACTCGCCCGGCGCGCGCGCCTCGATGGCGAGCGCATGGACGCCGGACCGCAACTCGTGCTCCAGGATCTCATTGACGAGCCGGTGCCGGGCGAGCCGGGTCTTGCCGGTGAAAGCCTCTGACACCACTTTGACCTGGAAATGCGTTTCCGTAGACGACATGGCGCCGGGGTGGCCGGAGCCCGGATGGCCAATATGGCCCGCATGTTTGTGGGATTCGTCGATCACTTGCAAAAGGGTCGGCGAAAGCGCGGCGACGAGCTTGCCTTCCATTTGTTCCTTCACGCTCATGCGGCGATCCTCCAGCGGGCGCGGCGATGCGTTAAACCGCCTACGACTCCTTGCGAAGCAAGAACTACACTCATAATGTCCGGCCCATGAATCTCAACTCTCCAATCTTCGACCGAATCAGGACGAAGTCCAAAGCGGAGCCGGCCGTCGAGCCGAAGCCGGAGAAGATTTGCGCCCATCAGGGCTGCACGGCTCCCGGAGAGTTCAGGGCGCCGATGGGACGGCTGCGCGAGGGGCAATATTTCTGTTTTTGCCTCGAACATGTGCGCGAGTACAACGCGTCCTATAATTACTTCAACGGAATGAGCGACAATGACGTCGCCCGTTACCAGAAGGAGGCGATGATCGGCCATCGTCCCACCTGGTCCATGGGGGTGCGTCGCGCCGCGGGCGGTTTTCGCGAGGATGGGATTGATCCGGAGGTCGATCCGCTGGGCATGCGCCGCGCTGGAATGGGCGCACGCGGGGCGGGCGCCCAACGCGGCCCACGCTACGGCGTCGCCGCGATGAAGGCGCTTTCGACCCTGGGCCTTGACGACACCGCCGATGCGGAGAAGATCAAGAATCGGTACAAGGAGTGGGTGAAACGGCTCCATCCCGACGCCAATGGCGGCGACCGATCGATGGAAGACAAATTGCGCGAGATCATCCAGGCCTATAATTATCTCAGAACAGCCAAGCTCGTCTGACGAGCGAGGCGTCCCAGCCGGTGTTCCGGCGACATCGCCCGCGGGGCCGAGCCCCAGGGCCCGCGCTTGCGCCCCTTCGTGAAGCGGACGGGTATGGAGGAATGATGCAAACCGCTACGACGACGCCCGGCCTGCCCGATAAGAAGGTCTCCGTGCGAGACCTCTTCCATATTGATTCGGATATGGAGGTTCCGGCTTATTCCCAGCATTCCGAACATGTCCCCGATCTTGATCCGGACTATCTGTTCGACCGTCCCACCACCCTCGCCATTCTGGCGGGCTTCGCGCGCAACCGCCGCGTGATGGTGACGGGCTACCACGGCACCGGCAAGTCGACCCATATCGAGCAGGTCGCCGCGCGCCTCAACTGGCCCTGCGTGCGAATCAACCTCGACAGCCACGTCTCGCGCATCGATCTCGTGGGCAAGGACGCGATCGTGCTCAAGGACGGCAAGCAGATCACGGAATTCCGTGATGGCATCCTGCCCTGGGCCCTGCAGAACAATATCGCGCTCTGCTTCGACGAATATGACGCGGGCCGCCCCGACGTGATGTTCGTGATCCAGCGCGTGCTGGAGCTTTCCGGCCGCCTCACGCTGCTTGACCAGAACCGCGTCATTCGCCCTCATCCCGCCTTCCGCCTCTTCGCCACCGCGAACACGGTGGGCCTTGGCGACACTTCGGGCCTCTATCACGGCACCCAGCAGATCAATCAGGGTCAGATGGACCGTTGGTCCATCGTGACGACCCTGAACTATCTGCCCCATGACAATGAGGTCGACATCGTTCTCGCCAAGTCGCCGCAGTACAAGAAGGCGAAGGATGGCCGCGACATTGTGGGCAAGATGGTGCGCGTGGCGGACCTGACCCGCAACGCCTTCATCGCGGGCGACCTGTCGACCGTGATGAGCCCGCGTACGGTCATCACCTGGGCCGAGAATTCCGACATCTTCAAGGACGTCGGCTTCGCTTTCCGGCTCACCTTCCTGAACAAGTGCGACGAGCTGGAGCGTCCGCTGGTGGCTGAATTCTATCAGCGCTGCTTCGGCCAGGAACTGCCCGAAAGCTCCGTGAACGTCGCGCTGACCTGAGCCATGAGCAGCAACCGCAAGCCGCCGCAAAAGTCCGAAGCCCCGCAGGAGCCGTTCAAACGGGCTGTGGCGAGCTGCTTGCGGGCCATGTCCGGGAGCCCGGAGCTCGAAGTGAGCTTCGCCTCGGAACGGCCCTCGCTCGTGGGCGTGGGCGAGACCGCCAAGGCGCGTCTGCCCGAGCCCGCGCGCAAACTCTCTCCGCGTGAGGCCGCCATCGTGCGCGGCCATGCGGACTCCATGGCGCTGCGCATCGCCTGCCATGACGCCAATGTGCACAAGCGCCTCGCCCCCAAGGGGCAGGAGGCCCGGACGATTTTCGACGCGGTCGAGCAGGCGCGCGTCGAATCCATCGGCGCCCGCCGCATGGAGGGCGTGGCCGCCAATCTCGGCGCCATGCTGGAGGATCGCTATCATCGCGGCGCCTATGCCGAAGTGACCGACCGCGCCGATGCGCCACTTGAAGAGGCGGTCGCCCTGATGGTGCGCGAGCGTCTGAGCGGGCTCAAGATTCCCCCCGCCGGTCAGAAGATCGTCGAGGTCTGGCGCCCGATCATCGAGAGCCGCGCGGGCCGCGAGCTCGATCAGCTCAGCGATTCCATCGAGAACCAGCGCGCCTTCAGCAAGGTCGTGCATAAATTGCTCGCCTCCCTGGACATGATGGATCAGGAGGCCCTCGACCACGACGACACCGGCGAGGAAGCCGGCGACGAGGAGCCCAACGACAAGCCGCAGGAGGCTGAAGCCGACGGCGAGCAGAGCGATTCCGGCAGCGCCATGGAAATGGAGAGCGCCGAGGGAGCCGACGACGACATCGAAGAAGGCGAGATGGATTCCGCCGAAGCCCCCGCAGGCGACTTCCCCGATGATGGGGAAGAGGGCGATGCGGATGAGGCGTCCGAATCCAAACGCCAGCCGACCACCGCCATTCAGGACATGCGCGGTGACTACAAGGCCTTCACGACCAAGTTCGACGAAATGATCCTCGCCGAGGACCTGTGCGAGCCTGAAGAGCTTGAGCGCCTCCGCGCCTATCTCGACAAGCAGTTGCAGAATATGTCGAGCATCGTGGCGCGGCTCGCCAATCGCCTGCAGCGCCGTTTGATGGCCCAGCAGAACCGTTCCTGGGAGTTCGATCTCGAAGAGGGCATGCTCGATCCCGCCCGCCTGTCGCGCGTGATCATCGATCCCCAGCAGCCGCTCTCCTTCAAGCGCGAGAAGGACACGAACTTCCGCGACACCGTGGTGACGCTGGTTCTCGACAACTCCGGCTCCATGCGCGGGCGACCGATCACGGTCGCGGCGAGCTGCGCGGACATTCTCGCCCGTACGCTCGAGCGTTGCGGCGTGAAGGTCGAGATTCTGGGCTTCACGACTCGCGCCTGGAAGGGCGGCCAGTCACGTGAGGCGTGGTTGCAGTCGGGCAAGCCGGTCAATCCCGGTCGCCTCAACGATCTGCGCCACATCATCTACAAGTCGGCTGACGCCCCGTGGCGGCGCGCCCGTCGCAACCTCGGGCTGATGATGCGCGAGGGCCTGCTCAAGGAGAACATCGACGGCGAGGCGCTCGATTGGGCGCATCAGCGCCTGCTCGGCCGTCCCGAGCAGCGTCGCATCCTGATGATGATTTCCGACGGCGCGCCGGTCGACGATTCAACCCTGTCGGTCAATCCCGGCAATTATCTCGAGCGCCATCTGCGCCGCGTGATCGAGGAGATCGAGACCCGTTCGCCGGTGGAGCTGATCGCCATCGGCATCGGCCATGACGTGACCCGCTACTATCGCCGCGCCGTCACCATCGTGGACGCCGAAGAGCTTGGCGGCGCCATGACCGAGAAGCTCGCCGAACTCTTCGACGAGACCCCAGCCGCAGCCCCCTCGCGGGCGCCTCGCCGCGCAGCTGGAAGGTAACGCTTGCAGCTTCTCTCCCCCCTTGCGGGGAGGGAGCGTTTCGCGTGAGCGTCTGGGCAAATAAAAACGGCCCGCCGAAGCGAGCCGTTCGAATTCTCTCAATCCAGCAGGATCAATCAGACAGCGGCCGCAGCCTGCTTCTTGACGATCTCGCGCTTGATGACGCGCGCGCCCTGCGACAGCTCGTCGTCATGGGCCTTCAGCAGGAAGGCGTCGAGGCCGCCGCGATGCTCGACCGAACGGAGGGCCGCAGCCGCCACGCGCAGGCGCACGCCGCGCTGCAGGGTCTCGGAGATCAGGGTGACGTTGCACAGGTTCGGCAGGAACCGGGTGCGCGTCTTGTGATTGGAATGGCTAACGAGATTGCCGCTCTGGACGGCCTTGCCGGTCAGCTCGCAACGACGGGACATGGCACGCTTCCTTTCGAACTCATCTGCGCGGCCTTGCGGCTGCGTCCGGACATCCGGAGTGACTGACGGGCGACGCGAACCGGGGCTTGAAAGCCCTTGATAGAGCCGCGCTGATAAGACGCGCAGGCCCCAACGGATCGACCGCTCGGGTGATTGATCGCGGGTGTATAGTAGAGGCGCCGGGGTGCGTCAAGCTAAACCACCATCAAGCCGCCGGGAAAGACGTCGCAAGGGAATGCCGCCACGCCATGAAAGCGGCGGATTCCCAAGGCCATTGTGAAGGGTTAGAAGCGCAGGGGCGCTCCAGACGGTCTGATTCGATGATCAAAAACTCGCATATGCATCGACTTCGGCTCAAGGCTGCGGCGGCTGTGGCCTTGCTCGCGCCTCTTGCAGCCTTGCCGGGCGACGCCAATGCTGAGGGCTTCAAGGCCCGGTATTCCGTGAAATTGATCGGCCTTGCGCTCGGAAACGCCACACTCGAGGGCTCCGTCGAGCCGGACGCCTATCAGATCGACGCCACTGCGAAGCTCGCAGGCATAGCGGCGCTCGTTTCGAGCTCAAGAGGCGCGGCGAGCGCTTCAGGCCTGATGATGCAGGGCCGCGTCGCGCCCAACGCCTATGCGACGACCTCCGCTAACGCCACCATGACCCGCACCGTGCGCATCGCCATGGCGGCCGGCAATGTGAAGGCGTCGGAAATCGCGCCGCCGTTTGAGGAATTGCCGGGCCGCGTGCCCGTGACCGACGCGCACAAGCAGAAGATCATCGATCCCCTCAGCGCGCTCATCATGACGATTCCAGATGGCGGTCCCGTCGTCGGTCCTGCCGCCTGCAACCGTTCGCTGCCCATTTACGACGGCTGGGCGCGGTTCAACGTCAACCTGACCTATGCCGGCGTGCGGCAGGTCAGGGTGAAGGGCTATGAAGGGCCCGTGGCTGTCTGCTCGGCCCGCTATGTCGCTGTCGCCGGCCATCGCCCGGACCGTGCCGCCACAAAATTCATGGAAGAAAATAAGGAAATGGAAGTCTGGCTCGCGCCCGTGGGCGCCAGCCGCGCCGCGGTCCCCTTCCGAATCTCCGTCGCCACCATGGTCGGCATGACCGTGATCGAGGCCACCGAGTTCCAGACGAGCCCTTCCGAAAAAACCGCTGCTCGATAGCGCCTATACCTGCGCCATAATGGGGCAGGCGCGTTAAGCTTCAGCCGGACCATTCCCCCTTCGGCAGGATCGCCTGCAATCTTTTCTGCCCGCTTGTGGTGGTGCGGGAAGGGGCGAGCCACCAGATATGGCGGGAACAATTCATGAATCCGGGCCGAAAGGTGATTCGTCGCCGATTCGTTCGGGGTTCGTGCGGAAGGTTAACGGCAGGCCGCCAAGATTATCTGTTGACAGGAGGGCGTGGCGGAGTCCGTCCGAGAGTCGAAATGATTCTTCATCTTGAGTGTCCAGAGTCCTGCCGATTCACAAGACTTAGCTATGCTATGGGGAAAGCTTGCCAGATCTTGCGGTGAACAAATCAAGACTCAAAAGGAGTCGCCGATTCGGGCGCGATTCGTTCCCATCCCGTTCGATAAGTAAACGAAGACTCGACGAACTGTGCCAAATCGGGCAGACGAAAGCTCCATTGCAGGCCATCGCGCGCAAAAGGCGTCACAGATGAATCTCGCATTCCCGGCGCCTGCCCTGCCTCCCTCCGAGCGCCGCAAGGGCGTGACCGCCGTGCTGGGGCCCACGAATACCGGCAAAACCCACATCACCATCGAGCGGATGCTGCAGTATCCGACTGGCATGATCGGCCTGCCCCTGCGCCTGCTCGCGCGCGAGGTCTATAACAAGGCGGTTGAGAAGGCGGGCGTTAACGCTGTGGCGCTCATCACCGGCGAAGAGAAGATCAAGCCGCGCAATCCGCGCTACTGGATTTGCACTGTCGAAGCCATGCCCCGCGACCTCAGTGTGGATTTCGTCGCGGTCGATGAAATTCAGCTCGCGGCCGATCTTGATCGCGGCCATGTCTTCACCGACCGGCTGCTGAACCGGCGCGGGCGGGAGGAGACCTGGCTGATCGGCGCCTCAACCATTCAGCCCCTGATCGAAAAACTTCTGCCCGGCGCGCCAATCGTGACGCGGCCGCGCCTGTCCACGCTGACTTTCGCGGGCGAGCGACGCCTGTCGCGCCTGCCCGAGCGCAGCGCCATCGTCGCTTTCTCGGCCGAAGAGGTCTACGCAATCGCCGAACTGATCCGCCGCCAGCGAGGCGGGGCTGCGGTGGTTCTGGGCGCCTTGAGCCCGCGCACCCGCAACGCGCAGGTTGCGCTCTATCAGTCGGGCGAGGTCGATTACATCGTCGCCACCGACGCCATCGGCATGGGCCTCAATCTCGACGTCGACCACATCGCCTTCGCCGGAAACCGCAAATTTGACGGTTGGCAGCACCGGCTGCTGAACAATGGTGAACTGGCGCAGATCGCGGGCCGGGCAGGCCGCTACATCAAGGACGGCGCCTTCGGCACCACGGGCCGCTGTCCGTCGCTCGATCCTGAAACTGCGCAGGCGATCGAGACCCATCGATTCGATCCCCTGATGACCCTGCAGTGGCGAAATTCTTCGCTCGATTTTTCTTCGCTCGAAAGCCTGCAGGCCTCGCTCGAAATGACGCCGACGGAACCGGGCCTTACCCGCGCCCCGACGGGCATCGACGTTGTGACGCTCGACAACCTTTCACGCGACGCCGACGTCCGGCGTCAGGCCAAGACCAGGGCTGACGTTCAGCGCCTCTGGGAAGTGTGCCAAATCCCTGATTATCGTAAGGTTTCGCCCGCCGCCCATGCGGATCTCGCGCTCACCCTGTTCCATTTCGTGGTGCGCGCGGGGCGGGTTCCCGACGACTGGTTCCAGCGTCAGCTGTCCCAGTTCGACCGCACCGACGGGGAGATCGACACCCTCTCCGCGCGCATCGCGCAGGTGCGTACTTTCAACTTCATCGCCAATCGTCCCGACTGGCTGCGCGATCCCGAGCATTG
>CANGOK010000089.1 GCA_947455285.1 Beijerinckiaceae bacterium
ATGGCCTGCCGATCCTGTCCATCGAGCCGTGGCTTGAGGACCATTATCGCAACGAGGTGATCGGCGGCCCAGGCGCCTTTCTTGTTTCGGCGCAGGATTTCGAAAGCTTCGGTGACGCCATCGTCAAGAAGCTCATCGCAGAAATCGCAAACCTGTCGCCTGACGCCGTGAGGGGATGAGCCTCAGGCTGCGGTTCTGGCGTAACGCGACGGACCCTGAACTGTCGTACGTCGCATATCGCGGCGATAGGTCTTGTCGTCGAAGGCCGTGCCCCGGTGCATGGTGCAGCGGTTGTCCCAGATGACGAGGTCGCCTTCGGTCCAGACATGCGAATGGATATAGCGCGGCTGAAGGGCGAAGTCCTTGAGTTCCGCCAGCAGGGCGCGGCCTTCCTCCAGCCCCATGCCGACGATTTCAGATGCGTGAGAGGCCAGAACGATCGAACGACGCCCCGTACGAGCATGAACGCGCACCATCGGCTGGACCACGGGCGGCATGGTCGCGATCTCATCGGACCTGAAATCGACGCCGCCAGCCAGAGCCCGCGAATGCCATATGGAATGAACAGCCGAGAGGTTGGCGATGCGGTCCTTCATTTCCTGCGGCAGGTCGTCATATACCGCGCGCATGTCGGCGAAGTCTGTGTCGCCGCCAGTAGGCGGCACAATCCGCCCGGACAGGAAGGAATAGGTGGTGTCCGCGTCGATGAAGGAGCGGTCCGTATGCCAGAGCTTGTCCGCCTCGCGCCATTGGCGACGCCTGTCCGCCTCGCCAAGAATGCCGTGTTTCTCGTCAAGGTTGGAAATATCGTAGAGTTCAGGCCGCAGGCGCGCGTTCTGGCCGACGGAACGGCCATGGTTGAGCGCGTAGGAAAGGTCGCCGAAACCTTTGCTGATCTCGATCTGCTCGTCGTCGGAAAGATGCTGCGCAGGCAGGACCACTACGGCGAAACGGTCGAGCGCGTTTTCGATTGCGCATAGCACAGCTGAGCTGTGATCCGTTCGCAGATCAACGCCATCGATCCTCGCCACAAAAGCGTCACTTACTGGCGTCACCGAGATCGTCATGCGCGTTTCTCCCCTTTTTTAATTCGTAATTCGGATGTTCGCGACGCCTTGACCTCGTGTCAACGGGCGTCGGAACCGATGAGGCGCGGCACTGTTACAACCGGGCAGGGACGTGGTCGCAAGATGGATTTGAAGATCATGAAGCCAGGGTCCCCCTTTCGGTTCCCCCAGTTCACGCTGGTCCAACATCTGCTTATCTTGACCGTGACTGTTCTCCTGCCGCAGGTGCTGTTGGGGACCCTCATCGCCTGGCGTTACACGAACGAGCAAAGGCTTTCGCTTGAAAAGTCTGCAATCGTCATGGTGCGCGAGCGAGCGGCTTCCCTCGATCGTGAGCTTGAGGGTGTTATTGGCGCGCTGCAGGCCCTTGCTACCTCTCCCCTTATCGATGAGCAGGATTATGAACACCTTCGCGGCCAGGCTTTCGATCTGCTCAATTTTCGTGGAACGGCGGTGGTCATGCGTGATCGAAACGGCCGACACATCATCAATACGCTTCAGCCCGCAGGAGCTGAGCCCCTTGTCAGCACAGATTCTGATCTGCTGGCGAATGATGCGGAGATCTTCCGAACGAAGGCGCCCGCCGTCTCCAATATATACATAGGCGCCGCCACCAAGTTGCTGTTTGTGAATGTAGGCGTGCCGGTCATACGCGACAACGAGGTCCGCTTTGTGCTCGCCATCGCGCTCGCGCCCGCCGCTCTCAGTCAACAACTTCTTTCGAACATGCCGGAGGGATGGTTAGGCGGCATTTTCGATCGCAACCTGCGCATCATCGCGCGTTCACGCGATCAGGAAAGGTTTGTTGGACAGTTTCCCAACCAACCGGCGCGCTTTCGAACCTCAAGCGAAAGCGGCAGCTTCCATGGGGGCCGGTCGCTTGAGGGCTTGCCGGTCTTCAGCGCCTTCCAACGATCCGCCCTTTCCGGCTGGATCGTCTCCTTCGCAATTCCTGAGGATATTCTGAACGCGTCATTGCGCGATCTATGGCGAACTTTGGTGATCATGGGCCTGCTCGCAATCGCTCTGTCGATGCTGGGCGCTTATCTATCGGGGCGCATCCTTCGCAGGGGACTTGGCATGTTAGCCAAGTCGGCCCGTTGCGTCGGTCAGTCGGATTTCGTCCCGCCCGGTCCAACAGCGGTCATTGAAATGGATGAGGTGGGCAGGCTGCTTGGCCTCGCGGACGCCGACCTGAAGCGCAAGGATGCACATCAGCGCACCCTGTTGCATGAACTCGACCATCGCGTGAAGAACACGCTAGCCATCATCCAATCGCTCGTAACCCAGAGCTTTCGCGGCGCAACCTCGCCTGACCATTTCCGCGACGCCATTATTGGTCGCGTCATGGCTTTGGCGCGCTCCCATGAGGTGTTGAGCGCCGCGAACTGGAAAGACCCGGAACTGGCGAGCGTCGCCGCCGCAGTCCTGGCCCGTGAGAGCGAACGCATCCATATTGACGGAGACAGGCTCAGTCTTGAGCCCCGCGTCGTGGTGGCCTTCGCGCAGATTTTCCACGAATTGCTGGTGAACGCTGAGAAACACGGCAGCCTGTCCCGCCCCGACGGCAGCGTGAAGCTGACCTGGCGGCTGGAAGGGGACAAGCTGCATATTCTCTGGGTTGAGGCATCCAGAGAACCGCCGGCGATTGAGCCCCTAAAAGGCCTCGGCACGACCATTGTTCGCATCTGCGTCGAAAGACAGCTTGGCGGAAACTGCCAATTTGAGACAGCGTCGCCCGGCCTGCGATTCGAGGCGACCATACCCCTTCATTCAGACCTTGGAGCGAATGCGGCCGCCATCAAAAATCACGCGACTTAACGGGAGACCTCGGGCATGCCCTTCGCGCCATGCCCCGACTTCTCGTCCCGCAAGCCGCGTTTGGCCCGACGCAATTGTTTGCCAAGCTTGTCAATGGCGACAGTCAGCGCGACATGCGGGTCCTTATGGCTCGCCTCCGCGCTCATCATGGGCACGCCGCCGCATTGCATATTCACCGAACATCGAAAATCGATTCCCTCTCGGCCGAAATGGACCGAGCCGGTCGTGATGCGCCCGAAATATCGGGACGCCAGATCGGAGAGGGCGCTTCGCGCTCGCTCGGCCAGAGCCTCCCCAATTTCCACGTTTGAACTACCAACCGTAATCGCCTTGTCGATTGCGACTTCCATCTCATTGACCCTCTCAATCGCCTTCTGCGAAGGCAAACGAGCCCGTACCCCTTCCGGTTGCACGACAGGCGCGTCGGGGGTAGAGCTGAACCGTCGCCGCAATTTGGTCACAGTTGAAAGGCCATAGGGAGACGTCCTTGGAAGCTTGGCCGCGCTCTTGGTTAAGGCTTTCGAAACCAAAAAGCTGCAAGGTGAGCGTGTAAGCGGTGTTCCGCGAGCATGCTTGGGCCCTCAAAAAGGCCTGTGCGGCTAGAGGAATCATCGATGCGCAGTTTCAGGCTTTCGAGTGAAGCGTATCGCGTCATGGCGGAATCAGTGAGTTCAAGGAACCTTTGTGGCGTGCAGGCCACGGCCCGATTCGCCGTGCGTGCTGTTCTGTGCGTCGTTGGGGCTGGCTTGCTCGCCGGCTGCGCGCAGCAGCCAAAGTCTGGAACCCGTTCGAAAGAATATTTTCCCTCGTCCATTTATGGCCGCGCGAGTGAGCGCGTCGTAGGGGAAGGGGAGCCCGTGCCGCGTGGCGGCGGTCAGTATCTCGTTGGCCGTCCATATACGATCGCCGGCAAGCGTTACGTTCCTCAGTCACAGCCGAAGGAAGCACAGGTCGGCATGGCCTCCTATTACGGCGGCGCATTCCATGGTCGCCGGACCGCCAATGGCGAAGTCTACGATATGAACTCGGTCTCTGCGGCTCACCCGACCATGCCGCTGCCTAGCTACGCGCGTGTGACGAACATGCGCAACGGCCGTTCCATCATAGTACGTGTGAACGATCGCGGCCCCTATCACTCGAACCGCGTTATGGACGTCTCGTCGCGCGTCGCTGAAGCGCTCGCCTTCAGGTCGGTCGGGACAGCGCAGATCAAAGTGGAATATGTCAGCAAGGCCGGGCTTCAGGGTTCTGACGACAACAAGTTGATGGCCTCTTTGCGGACCGATGGGCGCCCCGCCCAACTTGATGGTTCACCTTCGCTGCCTGCTACGATGGTGGCGCAGAATACGCCTTCCTCTACGGCAGCAAAGCCCGCGCCGGAGAAGGTGGCGCTTCTGGAAGAGCCGTACGAACAATCTGCGCCTGAGACGACAACATCGCAGCAACCTGTCGCAGCGAGCGCGCCGCGGATCGCCGCAATGCCGTCGAATGCTCCGCTGCCTCCCAGCAGGCCATTCGATCTTGGGCTGCCTCCCGCCGGCTCAGCCTTGCTCTCCCGGCAGGCGTCCCTATTCGATAATGCGCCTCGTTCGGCAGCACAGCCGGCGCCGCTAGCCCCGCAGCAGCAATCGCCGCTTCTGGGGCTTCGCAAGGATCCCATCACCGAAGTGCTGATGCTCCCCCCACGTCGGCCTAAGTGATACGCCCATTGCGCCGTTGATTTGAACCTCCCGACCGGGCACATTGCAGGGGTCGCTTGCAAGGGTTTCCGAGCGGCGCGCGGGGGTGCTTCGTGCGGTCATTTTTGCGTCTTCTTTTACTGCAGGCCCTCCTAGGCCCCATCACATTTGCGCTTTGCCTCGCGCAGGCGCCGTTCCAAACAACGGCGCCCTACGCCCTGCTCATCGATGCGGACACCGGGTCGGTCCTCTTCGAAAAAAGCCCCGATACGCCGGTTACTCCGGCTTCGACCGCCAAGATCATGACGGCGGAACTCGTATTTCGCGAGCTCAAAGAAGGCCGTCTCAAACTCGATGATGAATTCACCGTCAGCGAAAACGCATGGCGCACTGGCGGCGCGATGGCGCGCGGCTCCAGCATGTTCGCCGCCCTCAACAGCCGTGTGCGGATTGAGGATCTCATTCGCGGGCTAGTTGTCGTATCTGGGAATGACGCCGCCATCGTGCTGGCGGAAGGCATCGCCGGAACGGAACAAGCTTTCGCGGACCGGATGACCAAGCGCGCCGCAGAACTCGGTCTGTCGCAACTCAACTTTCGTAATTCCTGGGGCAAGGACGATCCCGGCCAGAAGGTCACGGCACGCCAGATGGCGCTATTGGCTGCGCATCTCATCAAGACCTACCCCGAATATTACGGCTATTTCGGCGAGCGTGAATTCGTCTGGAGCAAAATCAAGCAACAAAACCGCAATCCCTTGCTCGGAATGGGGCTGGGCGCCGACGGGTTGAAGACCGGCAACATCGACGAGGCCAGCGGCTATGGACTTGTCGGCTCGGCGGTCCAGAATGACCAGCGGCTGATCCTCTCCGTCTATGGGCTGCGGAACGCCAAGGATCGGTCCGAAGAGGCGCGCAAGATCCTGCAATGGGGCTTCCGCGCCTTCGAAACGAAGACAGTGATGGCGGCGGGGGAAGTCGCCGGCTCTGCACGGCTTTATGGCGGCGAGCAGATGAGCGTGAACCTCGTGGCCCCGGCATCAGTTCGCGTCCTCGTGCCGCGAGGCTCGACCGAGCGGCTGAACGCCAAGGTTGTCTATCAGGGACCGATCATGGCTCCGGTCAGGGAAGGCGCGGAGTTGGCCCGCCTTAGGGTATATCGCGGGTCCGTGCTGGCCCTCGACGCGCCGCTGGTGGCTGGCGAGGCCGTGGCGGTCGGACCTATCCACCGCCGCGCCTTCGACGCTACTCTGGAGCTTGGCCAATCGCTGTTTCGGACCTATGTATTGAAGCAATGAGCGCCGACACAACAGCAAGGCCCGGCCGGTTCATCACGCTGGAGGGCGGTGAGGGCGCGGGAAAATCAACGCAGGCGCGGCTGCTGGCCGATCGCCTGCGCAGCCTCGGCCATGAATGCGTCGTCACCCGCGAGCCCGGCGGCTCTCCCATGGCGGAAGCACTGCGCGAGGTGATCCTTTCAGGCGTCGCAGCGCCTTTGGGGCCGTCGGCCGAGACCGTTCTTTTCACCGCCGCGCGCATTGTCCATGTGGTCCAGACCATCATGCCCGCCCTGAAGCGCGGGGCCTTCGTTGTCTGCGACCGCTTTACAGATTCGACCCGCGTTTATCAGGGCGCCCTCGGCAAGGTGGACCCGAAGCTCATCGACTCGATGGAGGAGATCGCTATCCGCGATTGCCGGCCGGATCTCACCCTGGTGCTCGATCTGCCCGCCAAAACCGGCCTCGCTCGCGCCGCAGCCCGGCGCGCCAATGAGGCGGCGGATCGGTTCGAAGCTGAGGGGCTCGCCTATCATGAGGGTCTGCGCGAGGGCTTTCTAGCCATAGCAAAGGCCGAGCCTGAGCGTTGCAGGGTTATTGACGCAGGTCTTGCGCCCGAAAATGTCGCGGACGCCATCTGGGCAGCCGTGCAAGACAGGCTTGGGCTCATTTCATGAAAAAGCGCAGCGTCGACGAGGGCGTGCCTGAAAGCGATTGCATCGAGGATGCTCCCCATCCCCGTCACAACCAACTGCTTTTCGGCCATGGCGCGGCCGAACAAGAATTGCTGGGCGCTTATCGCGCAGGCCGTTTGCAACAGGCCTGGATCATCGGCGGCGAGGAAGGCATTGGAAAGGCGACGCTCGCCTGGCGCTTCGCGCGCTTCATCTTCGCCAATCCAAGGCACGATACCCCGGCGGTCGCGCAGGCGCGCGATCTCTCGGTCTCGCCCGACCACCCCGCCGCCCATCGCATCGATTCCCTTTCGCTGGGCGATCTCGCGCTGCTGCGGCGCGAATGGAACGAGAAGACCAAGAAACACTACACCGAAATCCGCATGGACGATGTGCGCCATGCTCTGGAGATGTTCCACCACGCAGCCGGGGAAGGGGGCTGGCGCATCTGCATCGTGGATTGCGCCGAGGACCTGAACCGTTCTGGCGCCAATGCGCTGCTGAAGGTGATGGAGGAGCCGCCGCCGCGCTCGCTCTTCCTCATCGTCTCCCATCGTCCCGCCCGCATCCTGCCCACCATCCGCTCGCGGGCGCGAATGCTGCAGCTTGATCCCTTGAGCGAGGATGAGGTGGCGCGCGCCGTCATTGCGCTTGGCGAGCCCTGGTCGAGCTTCGGGCCAGAAATCCAGATCGCCGCCAACCGGGCAGGGGGCTCGGTGCGGCAGGCCCTGCGCTTCCTAGACAAGGATCGCATGGAGCTTGGGGAATCGGTCGAGGGCCTATTGGGCCATCTGCCGCAGGTGGATTGGCAGGGCGTCCATCGACTGGCCGACAGAATCGCCGGCTCCGCGGCAACGGATGATTTCGACTCCGTCATGACCACCCTGTTCGATTGGCTCGACGCTCAGGTTCGTCAGGGGGCGCTGGCGGGGGAGAGCGCCCGTCGCCTTGCGCCCTATGCCGAGGTATGGGAGAAAGTCGCGGATGCGGTACGCGAGGCCGAGGCGCTGAACCTCGACAAACGCCCGCTCGTTTTGTCGATTTTCGCCGATCTCGCGAGCGCGGTGCGCGCCGCCCGATTCTGACCAGAGCCAGGCGGCCTGACGCTGGGCTCCGCAATCTGGAAGTTCCATGGCCAGCAGCCGTTTCTACATCACCACCGCCATCCCCTACGCCAATGGCGCGCCACATATCGGCCATGCCTATGAGCGTATCGCCACCGACGCCATACAGCGCTTCATGCGGCTTGATGGTCGCGACGTGCTCTTCGTCACGGGCATGGACGAGCATGGTCAGAAGATGCAGCAGACGGCGGCCCGTGACGGCATCACCCCCCGTCAGCTCGCCGACCGCACCGCCGCCCAGTTCGAACGCATGGGCGACATGCTGAACGCCCGCGCCGACGACATCGTGCGCACGACGCAAGAGCGCCACTACGCCGCCAGTCAGGAGATGTGGCGTCGCATGGCCGAGAAGGGCGACATTTACCTGTCCAAATATCCCGGCTGGTACTCGGTGCGCGACGAAGCCTTCTTCGACGAATCCGAATTGACCAAGGGCGCGGACGGCAAGAATTACGCCCCGACCGGCGCGCCGGTCGAATGGGTCGAAGAGGAAAGCTACTACTTCCGCCTTTCGGCCTATCAGGACAAGCTTCTCGCCTATTATCGCGATCATACGGATTTCATCGTTCCCGATAAATACCGCAACGAGATTGTCGCCTTCGTCGAGCGCGGCCTGACGGACCTGTCGATCAGCAGGTCAACCTTCAACTGGGGTGTGCCGGTGCCCGGTGACGAGCGGCATGTGATGTATGTCTGGGTCGACGCCCTGACGAATTACATCACCGCGACCGGCTTTCCGGATGCGCAGGCGCCACGCGCTGAATACTGGCCCGCCGACGTCCATGTGATCGGCAAGGACATCACCCGCTTCCACGCGATCTTCTGGCCCGCCTTCCTCATGTCGGCGAACTTGCCTGTGCCGAAGCAGATCGTGGTGCACGGCTTCCTGTTCAATCGCGGGGAGAAAATGTCGAAGTCGGTCGGCAATGTCATCGACCCCTTCACTATGGCCGAGCACTATGGCGTGGACCAGATGCGCTACTTCTTCCTGCGCGAGGTGCCCTTCGGACAGGACGGCAACTATTCGCACGAAGCCATCGTCATGCGGATCAACGCCGACCTCGCCAACGACCTCGGCAATCTGGCGCAGCGCTCGCTCTCGATGATCGCCAAGAACTGCGGCGGCGTGGTTCCGACGCACGGCGAATTCACGGAGGCCGACAAGGCCATGCTCGCCGAGGCTGACGGCCTCGCCGACAAGGCTCGCGCAGCCATGCAGGACTTCGCGCTGCACACGATGCTAGCCGACATCTGGCGCGTGGTGGCAGAGGCGAACCGCTACTTCGCCTCCGAGGAGCCATGGCGGCTCACCAAGACCGATCCAGCGCGCCGTGATACGGTGCTGTATGTGACCGCCGAAACGCTGCGCAATGTCGCGATCATGGCCCAGCCCGTTGTGCCGACAGCGGCAGCCAAGCTGCTCGATCTTCTGGGCGCACCGTCAGAGGTCCGCGCCTTCGCCAATGTCGGCGCGTCGCGACGGCTTGTGGCAGGCTCGGCCATGCCTGCGCCCGCGCCGATCTTCCCGCGCTATGTCGAAGCAGAGGAGGGGGGCTCCGCGCCCGCCAAGCTGTGATGCTGATCGACTCCCATTGCCACCTCGACTTCCCGGAATTCGCGGCCGAACTTCCTGACGTGATTGCGCGCGCCAAGGCGGCGGGCGTTGGGCGGATGATCACGATCTCGACCCGCGTTGCGAAATATGACGTCTATCGAGCCATCGCCGAGGCTCACGAGGAAGTCTGGTTTTCCGCCGGCACGCATCCACATCAGGCCCATGAGGAGCCAGATGTCACGACCGATCAATTGGTCGCGCTCGCGAGCCATCCGCGCTGCGTGGCCATTGGCGAGGCCGGGCTCGATTATCACTACGACAAAAGCCCCCGCGATGTAGCCGAGACGGTCTTCCGGCGTCATATTGAGGCTGCGCGGCGCACCGGCATGCCGCTGGTGATCCATTCGCGCGACGCGGATGACGATATGGCGCGGATCCTGAAAGACGAAATGGGGAAGGGGGCTTTCAACGCCCTGCTCCATTGCTTCACCTCCAGCCGCGCCCTCGCCATGACCGGCCTCGAACTGGGGCTCTATGTGTCTTTCTCGGGCGTGCTGACCTTCAAGAACTCGCAGGAGCTTCGGGACCTCGTGCGCGACATTCCGCTGGATCGGTTGCTGGTCGAGACCGACGCGCCGTTTCTCGCGCCGGTTCCACACCGCGGCAAGCGCAACGAGCCGTCGTTCGTGGCGGAAACTGCGCGGGTTCTTGCGGAGGCGAAGGGCGTCAGTCTTTCTGAAGTCACAGCAAAAACAACCCACAATGCACTGAAAATATTCAGTAAAATGCCAGCGATGACGACATGAGCATTTCGATCGTCATTCTCGGCTGCGGGTCCTCAGGCGGCGTGCCGCGCGTGGCGCAAGGCTGGGGCGTGTGCGATCCCGCGAACCCCAAAAACCGGCGTCGGCGCTGCTCAATTCTGGTCGAACAGACCGGACCACAAGGCGTGACACGCGTGCTTGTGGACACCTCGCCGGACCTGCGCGAACAATTGATCGAGGCTCAGGTCGAGCATCTCGACGCCATCCTGATGACCCATCCTCATGCCGACCACACCCACGGCATCGATGACGTGCGTCCGCTCGTACTGCATCAGCACCGGATGCTCGACATTCACATGGACGAGCAGACATCCGACGCGCTGCGGCGGTCATTCGGCTATATCTTCGAGACGCCCGAGGGCAGCCAGTATCCGCCGCTGCTACGTGAGCACAGGCTGCGCGCTGGCAAGGCCTGCCATATCGAAGGCGCCGGCGGCGTGCTGGAAGCCATGCCTTTGCGGCTAGACCACGGCGAGATCGAATCCTTAGGATTCAGGTTCGGAAACATCGCCTATACGCCTGATGTAAAAACGATTTTTCCAGAAACCTTTCAGCATCTGGAGGGTCTCGACCTCTGGATCATCGACGCCTTGCGTTATACGAAGCATCCGACGCATTTCTGCCTGAGCGAAGCGCTCGAGATGATCAAGATGCTGCGCCCGAAGCGCGCCATCCTGACCAATCTTTCGAGCGAGGTCGACTTCGACCAGCTCACATCTGAATTGCCTCCGCATATACGGCCCGCATACGACATGATGAGGATAG
>CANGOK010000090.1 GCA_947455285.1 Beijerinckiaceae bacterium
ACGACGCCAAAGTGATGGATGCCGAGATAATCGATGCCCTTGCCGAGTTGGTCGTCGTTGAATTTAAGAATGGCGATGTTCAGCGCGCCATCGGTCAGGAAAACGCCCGACGGACGCGGCGCCTCATCCGGTTTTGCAGGGTCGAGCCCAAAGCGGCGCAGTTCGCGAAAGCCGAACATGCTCTTGTAGAATTCGGCCGCCTTGCCCGGATGATCGCTGGCCAACGCAATATGGCGAATCTTCAACATGGCGTCTCCTCACGGTATTTGCGCCAATGGTGGACCTTTTCGGCGCGTCGCGGAAGTCCCGGGTGACGCGGGCGTGGAATTATCGCAAAATGCTTGAAATGGGCGCCTGATTGGCCGATAGGCTGCGGATCAGTTCGCCGCTCAGCCCTGGAGGAAACATGAGACTCTTCGAATGCGCCTGCTGCGCCCCCGCCGGCTTTCTCAGCTCTGCGGCTTTCAGCCCCGCCGATGGCGGCGGCGCTTCGCGTCCGCCCCTGAAATCAGCAGGCCCGGTCGCCCGTGAGGTGCTGGAGGAATTGGCCAGCGCGAGCCGCATCCTCGCCGATCAGGGCGTCTTTGACGCGTTCGGCCACCTTTCCATGCGCCATCCCGCCTCGCCCGACCGTTTCCTTATGTCGCGTTCGCAGGCTCCGGCCCTCGTCACCGCCGACGACATCATGGAATTCGATCTCGACGCCGAGGCGGTCGATCCGCAGGGCCGCAGCGGCTTCTTCGAGCGGTTCATCCATGGTGAGATCTACAAGGCGCGCCCGGACGTCATGTCCGTTGTTCACAGCCATTCGCCCTCAGTGATCCCGTTCAGTCTCGTCCCCAACAAGATGCAGGCCATGTATCACAACGCCGCCTTCATCGCTGAAGGCGTGCCGGTGTTCGACATCCGCGAGAAGTTCGGCGCGACCGATATGCTGGTGGGCAATCATGAGAAGGGCGCCGAGCTCGCCCGCGTGCTCGGGCATAAGCCGGTCTGCCTCATGCGCGCCCATGGCTCCGTGGCGGTTGGCCCCAGCCTGAAGCATGCGGTTTTCCGGGCCGTTTACACCGAAGTGAACGCCAAGCTCCAGATCCAGGCCACCATCATTGCGGGCGGCGCGCCGCTCGCTTCGCTCGATGCGGATGAGGGCCGTCTGGCTGACGCCGTGAATCTGGGCGTGGTCGGTCGTCCGTGGGATCTGTGGAAGATGCGGATCACCGAGTAATCTTCGGGCGGTCCCTCGTCGAGGGGCCGCGACCTCTCATCGTGGAGAAATACAGTGTCGGACAGGCTCCCTGAAGCCGAAGCGCGCCAGCAACTCGTCGATGCGATCCGCATGCTCGAGCGCGCCAATGTGGTCGATTACAACGGGCATTTCAGCGCCCGCGTGGGTGAGAACCGCGTGCTCATCAACTCCGGCCCCTCCGTGCGCGGGGCGCTGACGGAGAGCGACATCATCGCCATCGACATGGATGGAAAGCCGCTCGACGGCAATATCCCTCCCCCGCTCGAATTCCACCTCCATACGGAGATCTATCGCGCGCGGCCGGATGTGAACGCGGTGGTGCATACGCATCCGCGCTGGTCGACCTATCTGTCGATGACCGGCACGCCCTATAAGCCCGTCTTCGCGCAGGGCGTGCTGCTGGGCGACATTCCGCTGTTTGATTCGCCGAACTCGATCAACACAAAGCCCATGGGCGAGCAACTCGCCAAGACGCTCGGCGCTAGGCCTTCGGTGCTGCTGAAATCACATGGTGTGACGGTGGTGGGCTCGGATGTGGTCGAGGCCTTCACCCTTGCGATCTATCTCGAAGAAAATTCCGAGCGCCAATATATGGCTATGCAGATCGGCGACCCCTACGTCTTTACAGCGGAAGAGCAGGAGCTTTGCCGCCAGAAGCTATGGACCCGCAGTCTCTTCAAGAAGACCTGGGACCACTTTCAGTCGAAGCTTTAAAAAAGCGGGCGCGCCCATTTAGCGGCGCGCCCCACGATCTCAGTCGATCGGTAAAACGCAAACATCCGGCCCGTCGTCGAGCTGCATGTCCATGACGCAGAGCATTGCGGCTGTGCTGGCGTAGTTGCCCATCAGCGCCACCAGATTGATCAGACCTTCGCGACCAAAGATCTTGAGGGCGCGGGCGAAGGTTTCAGGGGAGACCTTGCGCTTGCCGAAGGTCTCGCGGCCGAGTGTGATGATCACGTCGTCAACCTCATCAAGGCCCTTCGTGTCCTTGCGATATTTGACGATGTCGACGATCTCCTGCGAGACGCCGCATTTCAGCGATTCAGGCTCATGCGCGGCCCATTCGAAGCGGCTATCGCATTCGCGCGCGGTGATGAGGATCGCAATTTCGCGCAGGCGAGGCGAGATGCCCGATTCAAAGCGCAGGAACTTGCCCACAGGACGAGTGATCTGAGACAGCTTCGGGCTATGCAGGCTGATGCCTCCCGGCCCGATCAGGCCGCGAATAGTCTGGCCCTTGGGGTCGGCGACATAATCGAAGACCTTCTTGCCTTCGTCATCGAAATCTTCGCGCTTTGGCAGCGGCAGGCGGCAGCGGGAAGCGGGGTCAATATCGGGCGGCAGCATCGTTCTCTCCCTTGGGTTTTCCTATGGGAGTAGGTTAACCCGGATAGAGACGCTGCGCCAACCGTTCCGTTTAAATGGTCGCCTCGATCAGAGCGCGAAGTTCACGCGTCACTTCGACCTCCTTGTCGAACCATGACCGCCAGGCGGGCCTTCCCTGATGAAGCAACATGCCGAGCCCGTTGACCGTCCGGTTTCCACGCTCGCGCGACGCCTTCAGGAGCGGCGTTTCACCGGGAATGTAGATGATGTCGCAAACCTCGGCGGAGCGGGGCAGGGCGTCGAGTGAAAGATCGAGCGGCGGATTGCCCACCATGCCTTGGCTCGTCGTGTTGACCAGCAGGGCAGCGCCCTCAAGCGCGTGGTGGCGCTCTGCCCAATCGAGAACAGTCACCGGCCCTCCAAGGGCGTCGGCCAGCGATTGCGCCCGCGTACGGGTGCGGTTGATGAGGCGGATCTCCCGCGCGCCCTCATGGATCAGCGCATCGACGACGGCGCGAGATGCGCCGCCCGCGCCCATCACCACGGCCGGCCCGGCATCAGCCCGCCAGCCGGGGAATGCCTCGCGCAGGTTTTCGACAAAGCCATACCAGTCGTTGTTCGTGCCTGTCAGCGAGCCGTCTGCGTTGACGGTGACGCAGGAGATTGCGCCAATGCGACGCGCGCGGTCATCGGCATGGTCCACAATGCGGAGCGCCTGCTCCTTGTGGGGAATGGTGAGGTTGCAGCCCGCAAAGCCGAGGCCGTGCAGGGCGCGCAGGGCCTTCTCGAGCCCCTCTGGCTTGATGGCGAGCGGCACATAGGTTCCCGCGAGTCCATAGCGCTCGAACCAGTAATTATGCAGCCGGGGCGAGCGCGAATGCATCACAGGCCAGCCCATGACGCCAGCTAGCAGGAAACGATCAGGATGGCTCATAAAAGGGGCTCCGAAGCGGGGAGAGCGGCTTCCTACCCGGCCTGAGGCTGTGCGGCAAGGCTATCAAGCGCCTGCAGGCGGAATGATTAGAACCACATAGTCAAAGGTAGGGGCTCCCGGCAGGGAGCGGGCGACCGTGATCTCATGGCGGGAGAATCCTTGGCCAAGATAGGGGCGCGCGTTCTCTTGGCAGGCGGCGCTTTGCTTGAAGCAGAGCACGAGAAGGCCATGCTGGCGCAGCCGGTCGGGCGTGACGGAGGGCGACCATCGAAGGTTGAAACTGTTGAATTCCGATGTGTCGTCTGTTGAGCGGAAGGTCACCGCGAGTGAATTGATCCGGTCGCCGCCGACGAAGCGCAAGGGCGCGCCTGTCGTCTCGCGCCAAAGGGCGATGGCCGCGTCAGCCGCTTCCTTGCGTGGCTCAATGTGGTCCTTGTGCTGCAAGCCAACGAATATCCGGGGGATGATTGGCGAGGCGATGGCGCACCCGACCATCAGCGCGATCACTGCGCGGCGCGAATAGAAAAGAACGATTTCTTCACGGGGCTGGACAAGTCGAAGCAGCGCAAGAGGGATCATGGCGCAGATGGGTACGCCAAACGGGATCGCCAACGCGGTATGTCCTACGCTTCCAGCGATGAGCGTGAGGATGAATGGCGAAAAGGCTATGATGTTTTCAAACGATTGGCCGTTACGCGGTGCGGGCATGGGCGAGGTGCGGACGCCGCCACGCCAACGCGCAAGAAGCAGAAGCGCCAGCGGCAGAGCGAAGAATGCCGTGCTCGCCGCGATGAACTGGAAGAAACTCGAAGAGACCGAGCGATCCTGAAGGTCGATTTTCGTGGCCATATAGGCGAGCGGCTGAAAGCCGTCGCGAAACAACCAGATCAAATGCGGCGCAAAGACGCCAAGGGCGATCAGCACCGACAGATAGGGCGCGGCCGACGCGTAATATGCCTTCCGGTTGTGGTGCGTGAGCGAAGCGAGAAAACAGGAGCCGATCAACACCAGCGCGAAATATTTCGACAGTAGCGCGAATCCCGCCAGCAGGCCGCACGCGACGGCAGACAGGATGCGCGGCTTTTCTATGGAGCGCACGAAAAAATACATGGCCCAGGGCCAGATCGATAGCAGGACCGTGTTGGCGTTGAAGCGCAGCGCGTTGAATTGATAGAAGGGCGTCAGCATCAGGAGCAGCAAGCAGATCAATCGTTTGTCCTGCCCGCAAAAGCGGCCCATCAGGGCGTAGGCGCCGGCGAGGCCAAGCGCGCCGTTCAACTCCGAAAGAAGCCAGAAATTCCAGTCCGTTTTCGGCAAGACTGAAAACCACAGGCCCGCCACCCATGCCCAGAAGGGCGGGTGCTTGTAGTAGCCGAGCGCGAATTCGCGGCCCCATGCAAAGGCTTCGAGCGAATCTATATGGGCGCCCGAGCTGGCAGAGATCTGCGCATATGTGGCCCAGAAAAACCCATAGGCGAGAATCAATCCCGGAATGATCAGCCAGTCGATCTTCGCGATTTTTGAGGTTGTGGCGCAAAATTCACAAAGAGTGCGCCAGAGATCGGCGACCTTTTCCCGGTCAAGGGTTGAGCGGGGCGTGGGCAGCAGGGCCTCGCTCTTATTCGCGAAGAACACGGCGCAGCACAGGCTGACGAGGATGAAGCTCACGACAGGACGCAGGAAGGAGGGCCCTAGATCGAGAATGCCCGGGAAGCGCGGAGGAGCGAAGGTGAAAAAACCGAACGCGGTCGCAAGCGCTGCACAAAACAGCCCGCCCGAAAGGTCAAACAGGACCGCGCTGAGGATGACGGGGGTCAACAGCTCGAAAACGCCGAAGGAGTTGGGGACGATGTCGAATTGCATTTCAAATGAAAACAGGCAGGTCAGCAACAAAGTGATCGTCATGAAGCGCGTAGCATACGGAATAGAACGGCAGGCGCTGATCAGCCGCGAGAGAGCGGTCGACCGCAGGTCGCGTAAAGCCAAGGTTCTGCTAGCGGCTTCCAGCGGAAGTGCAATAAGGAAGACCAGTGCGAAGGAAGCTGCGGCATGAGTAACTGGAGCGCCTGCCATCAGCGGTATGATCGACGAGCCCAGTGCGAAGACCCAGGTCGCAATTCCCCGAACAGACGATGCAGATAAGCGCATTATATAAAGCGACCACTAAATTGATGACCTTGCGTCATCTTTCTTCGCACGACTTATCAATAGGTCAATCAAAAGATTGATGCGGCGAAGGTTCGATTTCCTCGCCATGTGGCAGCCTGGCGCTGTTAAAGCGCCAATTGAAGCCTTAGTTTCTCGATGACGAAACCTGAAAGCGTGACGTATGTCTCTGGTCCCGATCTTGCGCGCGCTATTTGCGCCAATGCTTGCGGCGTTTTGCTTGCTGACGCGGCCGGTCTTCGCTGCGGACATGCAGTTTCGTCTGATTCCCTTCGGGGATCCGGCCCAGTGTGGCGAAAATTGCACGCAGGTGATCGGCGCGGAAGGGGAAATTAAAGTCGATTCACCTCGAAAATTCCTGAAATTCGTGGTCGACAATATCGACGACCCGCGTGTGCGGAGCATCGTTTTTCTTCACTCGCCGGGCGGCGGCGTCGATGCTGCGATGCGCCTCGGGCGGGCGTTTCGCAAGGCGGGCGTTCTGGCGGTTGTGGCGCGGATCGCGCCTGCGGAGGCTGGCCAAGGGCCTGCGGTGAATCTTCCCGGCGCCAGATGCTTTTCGGCCTGCGTCTACGCATTTATGGGCGCGAAGAAGCGTGTGATTCCTCCCTCCAGTCTGGTGGGGATTCATCGCATGTTTTTTTATGACGATGCGGATGCGGCCGCTGCGGGGCGCGGTGGGGGGAAACGCACCTATGGGTCGCCCGAATTCGTGGCTCGGCTAGCCGCCTACGCCAGCTCGATGGGCGTCAGCAAGGACCTGATCTACACAGCCGAGAAAATCGATCCCGACCATATTCATATTGTGACGCCCAAGGAAATGCGCCGCTGGAGGCTCGCGGACGAGACTTATTGAAGGCGCAAAAAAGCCCCCCTGCCGAAAGCAGAGAGGCCGATGGAGACGTAGCCCTGAAGCCCGCCTTCCGTCACTCAAGCGGCGCGAAGATTCGCAGCGGAGGACTTGCCGGTGCGCTTATCGGCGACGAGCTCGTAGGCGATCTTCTGCCCTTCGTTGAGCCCGTTCATGCCTGCGCGCTCAACGGCGCTGATATGGACGAAAACATCCTTGGAGCCATCATCGGGCTGGATGAATCCGTAACCCTTCGTTGCATTAAACCACTTCACGGTTCCCGTAGACATGGGAGACCCTTTCTTCGCACGTTTGGAGGAGCCGGGCAGCAATAAGCTGGTCGGCTATCGATCGCTTTGGATGAGGGAAAGCTTGGGCGCCGGATAAATCGCGGAGCTGGCCAGCCATCGGCCGAGGTTTCGATAGGCGCAACATAGGCTTCCGATGCGAAGAAAGCAATAGTTGCGGTGCAAGCTTTCTACACGTGCGCGTGACGAGCGTGTCTTCGGCTTAAACTTGACCCTATGGGCTACGGGGAACGGCGCAAATGACGAACGGGCCAGTTGAAAAACTGGCCTCTAGGAATCGCGCTATTTCTGGAAGAAATGGCGAGAGAGACGGGACTTGAACCCGCGGCCTCCGGCGTGACAGGCCGGCGCTCTAACCAACTGAGCTACTCCCCCGCGATGGCTCGGCGCAGGTGACTGCGTCGACGCGAGAACTGCGGATTAAGGCAGGGGCTCGAGCTAGTCAAGCGTAATCCTGCGATCTTTTTCGCGTCTGTGAAAACAAGGGTGAATTTATCGTTTCCGCGCCCCTTTGCACGAGCTGCGCAGGTCTGTAGGAAAGGCCTTGATCCTTGCGAGGCCTAAATTGGAAGAGTTCACCCCCAAGCACGATGACGCGGACCAAATCGGCCTTCTGGACCTCTGCACAGGCTTCATGATGATCAGCCTGCTTGGCTTCGGCGGCCTTGGCCCTTCATCTCACTATATCATTGTCGAAAAGCGGCGCTGGCTCACCGCCAAGGAGTTCGTCGAGCTTTTTGCGATCTGCGCCATTCTGCCGGGCGGCAACATCATGAACGCAACCATCATGCTTGGCGCCCGATACCATGGCGTTTTGGGCTCAGTTCTGGCGATGAGCTCGCTTCTCATCATGCCGTTGCTGATTCTCGTCGCCGTCGTCGTCACTTACGATCATTTCTCTTATCTGCCCGATGTGCGCGCCGCGATGGGTGGAGCGGCGTCCGCCGCTGCGGGGCTGATCGTCGCCACAGCCACCAAGCTGGGCAAGGGCGTCGTCTGGCGCGCTGCGCCGATTTTTTTCGGCGTCGCGACCTTCGTGGCGATCAGCTATTTTCGCTTGCCCCTGTGGATGGTGGTCTTGTTCATGGCCCCCCCTTCGGTGGTCTTCGCCCTTTGGAAGGGAGGCCGCTCATGAAGGACGACGTCATCTGGGGGCTTTTCACGGCTTTCGCCACGGCCGCTCTGTTCTCCATCGGCGGCGGCAGCGCGCTGATCCCGGAGTTTCACCGCCAGCTCGTCGAGGTGAACGGCTATATGACGAGCCCCGAATTCGCGAAATCGGTGGCTCTGGCCCAGATCGCGCCTGGGCCGAACATGCTGCTCGTGAGCCTCATGGGCTGGCAGGTGGCGGGGCTTCCGGGCCTGCTCGTCTCGACCTTCGCCATCGTCGTTCCGCCCAGCCTGATCGCCTATTTCACCTGGCGCACCATGGAGCGTCTGAAGGACGCAGCCTGGCTGAACGCCGTCAAGGTCGGCCTCGCCCCGCTGGTTGTTGGGCTGATGCTGGCTTCCGGCACAATCACGGCCCGGGCGGCGGACCATGACGCAATTGGTTACGTTTTGACGCTCGGAACCGCCGTAACAATGCATTTTTCAAAACGAAACCCGCTCTGGATGATCGCGACGGGGGCTATCGTGGGCCTGATCGCCCACCGTCTAGGCTATATGACGGTCATCTGAGTTCGCCTCAGCGTTCATCATGACGCGAAAAGGCGCCCCTGCGGCTAACGTCCATCTTGCGCCGTAATGGGCGCTGCGGTAGTGGTCGGCCCGACTTCCGGGGCGGCGGTCATCGGCGTCGCTTTGCGACCTGATTGCAGCCGGCTCGGGATGGCCGTCCGCTCTCCTCGAGCCACCGGATGTTTAGATGCCGTCATATCTGGAAGAGTACCTGCCCCTCGTCATCTTCATGGGCGTCGCGGGCTTTCTAGCCGCCGCCCTGCTGGTCGCGCCCTTCCTTCTCGCCTTCAAGGCGCCGGATGGCGAAAAGCTGTCCGCTTATGAGTGCGGCTTCAACGCTTTCGATGACGCCCGCATGAAGTTTGACGTGCGTTTCTATCTGGTGTCGCTGCTCTTCATCATCTTCGATCTGGAAGTGGCGTTCCTGTTTCCCTGGGCGATCGTCTTCAAGGAAGTTGGCCTCTTCGGCTTCTGGTCGATGATGATCTTCCTCACCGTGCTGACGATTGGCTTCATCTACGAATGGCGCAAGGGAGCCCTAGAATGGGATTGAGCCCGACCATGATCGCTCCGCAGCCGCTCGGCGTCATCGACCCGAACACAGGCAAGCCCGTGGGCGCCAATGATCCGTTCTTCCTGGGGCTGAACGATCAGCTTTCGGACAAGGGATTCATCGTCACGTCGACCGAAGACCTCATCAACTGGGCCCGCACGGGCTCGCTGATGTGGATGACCTTCGGTCTGGCCTGCTGCGCTGTCGAGATGATGCAGATGTCGATGCCGCGTTATGACGCGGAGCGATTCGGCTTTGCACCGCGCGCCTCGCCGCGCCAGTCCGACGTGATGATCGTCGCGGGCACGCTGACCAACAAGATGGCGCCTGCCCTGCGCAAGGTCTATGATCAGATGCCGGAGCCGCGCTACGTCATCTCCATGGGCTCCTGCGCCAATGGCGGCGGCTATTATCACTATTCCTATTCCGTCGTGCGTGGCTGCGACCGCATCGTGCCGGTCGACATCTATGTGCCGGGCTGTCCGCCCTCGGCCGAGGCTCTCCTGTATGGCGTCTTGCTCCTGCAGAAGAAGATCCGGCGTCTGGGGACGATCGAGCGCTAATCTGTCCGTCGGCGAAGGCCGGCGGACCCACACTGGCTGGTGACATGGACGACGCACTCAAGAGCGAAGCTGGTCCGGGCGAAACCCTCGCCACTCTCGGCGCGGCCATCGCCGCCGCCCTGCCGGGCGCGGTGACGCGGACCTATGTGGAATATGGCGAACTCAACGTGGTGGCCGAGGCCTCCCGGATCATCGATGCGCTGACTTTCCTGCGTGATGATTCCGCATGTCGGTTCGTCTGCTTCATCGACATCACCGCGACGGATTATCCCTCGCGGGCGAAGCGTTTCGATGTGGTCTATCATCTGCTTTCCCCGAGCCATAACCAGCGCGTGCGCATCAAGGCGGCGGTGGGCGAGGGCGAGGCCATCGCTTCCGCCTGTTCCGTCTTCCCGGCCGCCGACTGGTTCGAGCGCGAGACCTACGACATGTTCGGCGTGCTCTTCTCCGGGCATCCCGACCTGCGCCGCATCCTCACCGACTATGGTTTCGAGGGCCATCCGCTGCGCAAGGACTTCCCGATGACCGGCTTCGTCGAAGTTCGCTACGACGATATGGAAAAGCGCGTCGTCTATGAGCCCGTGCGCCTCAATCAGGAATTCCGCCAGTTTGATTTCCTCTCGCCATGGGAAGGCGGCATTCCGCAGGCGCTTCCCGGCGATGAAAAGGCGAGTTGAGGCAGCGCCATGACCGAGCAACCCGCCGTCCGTAATTTCTCGATCAACTTCGGCCCGCAGCATCCTGCGGCGCACGGTGTGCTGCGTCTCGTGCTGGAGCTCGATGGCGAAGTGGTCGAGCGCGTCGATCCGCATATCGGCCTGCTGCATCGCGGCACCGAGAAGTTGATGGAAGCGCGCACCTATCAGCAGAACGTGCCCTATTTCGACCGGCTCGATTACTGCGCGCCGATGAATCAGGAGCATGCTTTCTGCCTCGGCATCGAGAAGCTGCTTGGCATGGAAGTGCCCAAGCGCGGCCAGCTGATCCGTGTGCTCTATTCCGAAATCGGCCGGATTCTCTCGCATCTGCTCAACGTCACCACGCAGGCCATGGACGTTGGCGCTCTGACCCCGCCGCTGTGGGGCTTCGAGGAGCGCGAGAAGCTGATGGTCTTCTACGAGCGCGCTTG
>CANGOK010000091.1 GCA_947455285.1 Beijerinckiaceae bacterium
CGCCACGTGATGGCCCGTCGGGTTGAAATAAGCCGCAAGGGTCATCTGCCGCGTCATCGCCGTCTCCATTCCCTCAGATAATGTTCACCCGAAATGGCATGGCGCGGGCGTCATGCCAAGCGTCTCGCCCTTCGGCAAAGAGGCATTCTCAAAGCTCATGTTCGCCACGCCCCTTGCCCAGCTCCTTAGCCTGCGGCGTCTGCATGTAGAAATTCAGGAATTCATAGGCTAGCCCCGCGTCATGGATCGAGTTGAAGGCGGCGAGCGCGGGCTTGTTGAGCACACGCTTGGTCATAGCCAGCGCATAGGCGTTGCGGCGCAGCAGGGCCTGAGCCATTTCATCCGTCTTGGCGTCGAGCTGATCCGCGGGCACCGCGTAATTCACCACGCCCATGGTCGCGAGCTCCTTGGCGGTGAAGGGGCGCGCCAGCATGAGATATTCCTTCGCCATAGCCATCGGCATCTTGAGCGGCGCGAAGACGGAGCCGCCATCGCCCGGGGCCATGCAATGATCTGCCGAGCCAACGATCTTGCCGTCGATCTTGAGATCGCCCGCGCTCATGTGATGGTCGGCGATGATCGCGTCCTCGCGCGCCACGATGAAATCGCAGCCTAAAACCAGATTGGCGCCAAAGCCCACCGCATGGCCGTTGACCTTGGCGATCACCGGCTTCTCGATGGTGCAGAGCGCCTCGACCGCGCGGGTCACGCCATTCATGATGTCCCAGTCCGTGCCGGGATTGCCGTGATGGCCGTAGGACGAAGGCGGAATGGTGAAGACGTCTTCCTTGCCAGTGATGACGATCACGCGCACGGATCTGTCGTCGCGCAATTCGCCAAGCGCCCGTGCAACCTCATCAGCCCTTTGCGCGCCACCCGGCCTGCCGGTCTCGGCCTTTTCGCGCAGATGACGCTCGAGACGTTTCAGGGTGATGGTGGCGACCTGCCCTTCGCGCGTGATGTCGAGCAGAAGATAATCGTACATTTGCGGCTCCTTTAAACTTACATGCCAAGCAGGCGGGCGAACCTCTGCCTGACCTCGCGCGGCGCACGCGCAGCTTCAGCGATCAATGTGCGGATCGCCTCGCCATCGATTGGGCTCGTCAGAATGCCCGCCTTTAGAATTTCAGCCCGGAATTCCCGATCCGTCGCCATGGCCATGAAGGCCTTCGACAAGACTTCCGCCCGATCAGCAGGAACCCCCGGAGGCGCCGCGAAGGGAAAGGCCATGAAGAACGGCATTTCGGCGAAATCGAGCAAAGCGAGATCGTTCGGATCTTTAACGAGCTCCCTCGCGGTCGGCGCGTCCGGCGCCTCGGCCATGCGCTCCTTGCGTCCGAAAACGACCAGAGGCCGGAACTGGCCCGCGCGCCATGCGTCTGCGCGCCCAACTAAAACGGCGCTGAGATCGATGACCTGACCGTCAAGCTCGCCGCGCTCCATCGCCAGCCAGACTTCTGAGACGCCCGGAAAGCCCCTCACGAGGCTCACACGCGCCTTGAGCATGTCACGAGCCAGAAGGCCGAAGACGATATTGGTCGCGCCCGCCGCGGTGCCGCCGAGCTGGATCTGCTGTTCCTGCGACAGCGTGTCGGCGAAAGTCTTGGCCTTGTGCCCCTTGTTGACGATGAGCATATAGCCGTCGTCCTTGTAAGAGGTGAGGCTGCCGAGCCACGTCAGCTTCAGGGGATCGAAGGTGACGTTGGGATCGTCCAGAAGGGCGAGCTGCGGCAGGGCACGGTTCATCGCCACGATGGTCAGACCATCGCGCTCCATGCCATTGGCCATGCGGTTGGCGAGCGACAGGCCGCCGCCGCCGGGCTGGTTCTGGACGACGATCGAGGGATTGCCGGGGATAAACCGGCCAAGATAGCGCGCCACGATGCGCGCGCCGATGTCATAATAGCCGCCCGGAGACGAGCCGACGAGAATGGTCAGCGTCTTGCCCGCATAAAAGCCGCCGGTCTGTGCGGATGCGGCGCCGGCAGAGACGACCAGCAACAAGGCCAAAAGCCCTCGCGCGGCGTAACGAAGCACGCGGTTCATCTTCATTCCTCCCCTTTGTGGTCTGAGCCTATCACAGGCATGGCGCCCCGCAATATCTGCGCGGCCGCCTTCCCATGACGCGCCTGCGCGCCTATTCTGCTTTCAACGAACGAGCTTTGCAGGGAGGAATGAATGAAGGTCTTGGATGGGATGGCATCTCTTGGGCGCGGCCTCGCCCTTGCGGGACTGATGCTCGCTGCTTGCCCCGCACAGGCGCAGGAGCCAACCGATTTCTATCGCGGCAAGACGATGCAGCTCATCGTGCCCTTCTCGCCGGGCGGCATCTATGACCTATCCGCGCGCATCGTCGCGCGCATGATGCCAGACTTCATTCCCGGCCGTCCGCAGATGGTGGTTCAGAACCTGCCCGGCGGAGGCGGAATCACCGGAGCCAATCGTCTGGCGACAACAGTCGAAAAAGACGGGCTCACCATCGCCTCGGTCAGCCGCGGCATTCCTCAATTAGCCATGGTGGGCGACCCCAACATCAGTTTCGATCCGGCCAAGCTCACATGGCTCGGCAGCCTGTCGTCCTATGACGACGACGGCTATTTCCTTCTGGTGAATTCATCCCATTGGGCGCGCAGCATCGAAGACATGCGCGGCGCCAAAGCCGTGAATCTGGCTGGCGTCGGCGTCGGCGCCACCAACACGACCTTCGCGCTTCTGGCGCGCGATCTCTTGGGCATGAACATCGCCGAAATCCGGGGCTTTCCCGGCGCCAACGACATCTGGCTCGCCATGGAGCGCGGGGAGATCGACGGACAGGTGATCGACCTCAGCGCCATCATGTCGGCGCGGCCCAATCTGTGGCGCGAAAACAAACTGCGTGTATTGGTCCAGTTCGGCCGCAAGACGCGCCTTGCCGCCTTGCCCAATGTGCCGGTTGGACGCGAACTCGTCAGCAAGCCTGAAGACCGGGCGCTGCTGGAATTCGCCGAAAGCCCCTTCTTCATGGCGCTTCCCTTCGCCGCGCCGCCGAACATTCCGGCTGATCGTGCGAAGATCCTGAAAGAGGCCTTCATGAAAATGGCCATGGATGGAACCTTCAAGACGGAAATGGAGAAAGCCGGCTTCCTCCTCAGCCCCATCGATGGCGATGCGGTGAGCGCAGTCATCGCGGAAGCGGCGAAGACCCCGCCGGATGTGCGCGCGCGCATGGCCAAAATCCTCCTGCCAAACTGAGGCGGCGCGCCATGGCTGCGAGCCTGCGCCGCATTTGCCTCATGCGAGGTCCCGGCACCCTGCCAAGTCAGGGCCGGGACCGGATGGACCTCACCCATTACAATGTGAAGTTCAGCGGCAAGGGCTTGCTGTCGACGCGCGAGATGGTCGAGGCGATCCCTGAGATCAACGACATCGCGAACATCGTTTATGACGATGAAGGCCAGAACGATCAGGGGACTCATGAACATCTGCGCCTGCTCTCGCGCAAGATGAACGCCATCCTCACGCGCCCCGACATTGACGGCGTCGTCTATGTGCAAGGCACGAATACGCTCGAGGAAACGGCATATTTCCTCAACCTCACGGTGCGGTCGGACAAGCCGCTCGTCATCGTCGGCGCGCAGCGCCCATTCACGGGCCTGAGCACCGACGCGCATCTAAACCTTGTGAACGCCGTCCGCGTCGCCGCTTGCGAGGAGGCGCGTGGCAAGGGCGTCGTCACCGTCACCAACAGCGAGATCAACGCCGCTCGCGACGTGACCAAGACCTCCACCTTTCAGCTGCAGACCTTCCGCAGCCGCGATCTCGGCTTGCTTGGCTATGCCGATGGCGACCGCATCGTCTTTTATCGCGCGCCCCTTCGCCGGCACACCATCCATTCCGAATTCGACATCATGGCGATTGATGCGCTGCCTGCGGTGGAGATCCTCTATCCACATACAGGAACCAATCCAAAGCTCGCGCGCGCAGCTGTGGAGCTTGGCGCGCGGGGTCTGGTGATCGCAGGCATTGGCGCTGGCGCGCTCGGGCTTTACAGCGAAGAATTGAAAGCGCTGGCGCGCGAAGGCGTGATCGTTGCGCGCAGCGCAAGGGTTGGCGAAGGGCGCGTGCTGGCGACCGGCAACGCCCATGAAGACGGCATGGTCGCCACAGACAATCTCAATGCGCAGAAGGCCGCAGTGCTGTTGGCGCTGGCCATGACGCGCACACGCGATCCAAAGGAATTGCAGCGCTACTTCGACGAATACTAAAAACACCGGGAGGGAACCATGCGCAGATCGATCCAGGCCATCGCCTTGCTTGCAGCATTAACGCCCTGCGCAGCCCTTGCGGATACAGTCGCCGACTTTTATCGAGGCCGAACAATCGACTTCACTGTGCCCGGCTCGCCCGGCGGCGATTATGATTTGCGCGCGCGCATGGTCGCGCGGCATCTGGGCAAGCATATCCCCGGCCAGCCGCAGATCGTGGTGCGCAACATGCCCGGCGGCATCGGGATCGCGGCGGGCAATCACCTAGCGAATGCAGCCGCGCGCGATGGCTCGGTCATCACCATGGTCTTCCAGAACATGCCGGTCTTGCAGGCGATCGGCTCGCCCGGGATCCAGTTCGACGCGCGCGCCTTCAACTGGATCGGCAACACGACTGACGGCCCCAATGTCATCAATTCCTGGCACACCAGCGGCGTCACGAAGATCGAGCAAGTCTATAATCAGGAACTCGTCGTCGGAGCCTCTGGCACAGGCTCGGGCGGCTATGTTTATCCCGCCGCGATGAACGCCCTGCTTGGCACGAAATTCAAGATTGTGGGTGGCTATCCCGGCGGCAATGAAATCAATCTCGCCATGGAGAAAGGCGAGGTCGGCGGGCGCGGCTCCAATAGCTGGGCCTCGTGGAAAAGCGGCCATCCCCATTGGATCGCGGACAAGAAGATTCACATCCTCGTCCAGATCGCCTTGAAGCGTGCACCCGACTTGCCCGATACGCCGCTCATGCATGAGCTTGCGACCAATGACGAGGACCGTCAGGTTCTGCAGTTCCTGTCGTCTGACATGGGCATAGCGCGCGCCATCGCGACGACGCCGGGCGCCCCGCCCGAACGCGTGGAAGCCCTGCGCAAGGCCTTTCAGGACATGCTGCGCGATCCCGCTTTCATCGCGGAAACGGAGAAGGCGCAAATGGAGATCGCGCCATCGACAGGCGAGGAAGCGCAGAAAGTCGCCGCCTCTATGCTGAACATGCCCGCCAGCGTCATCTCGAAGGCGAAGCTGCTGATCGAGGGACCGTCGAAATAACTTAAGTCCTCACCGTTCCGCCGCCGCCAAGCGTTCGATCATGCCGCGCGCGAGAAAGGATGCGCGATCATTGATCGTGCTGACCCTACGCGCAGCCGGGCGTTCGCTCATGCGCCGCTGCTGGGCTTCGAGAATGACGAAATCCTCGCGGAAGACATCGACCATGACTTCGCTGAACATGCGTTCGACCTCCGGATCGTCGTGTGCGAAGGCGCGGCAGAAGCCGAAGAAATAATAGCAGGAAACGTCGGTCGACGGCGTCGGCAGACTTATCGCGACAAGCTCCACCCGGCGCGGACTGGCGCCAAGGTCGCCATTCGGCCCGCCATAGCCGACATCGACGCAGCCCGCAAAATTGATGGCTACGCTCGGCGTGCGGAACTCAACCGCAGCCCAACGGTCCGCATTGCCCTCGAAATTTCCAGCCTTGGCGTACATGGGCGGCGGCGGGCGATCGAGCACCCAGCGCGACACGCGCACATGCCTTTCACCAGACTCGATGATGGGCGTCACTTCCGTCAACCCGCCGCTGCCAATGGAGCTTGCGTGGACATAAGTCAGATGGGTGGCGTCGAGCACATTATCGATGATGAGCCGCGCATCGCAGGCGAGCGGAACCATGGCCGGCTTGGTGAAGGTCCAGTCGGGATGATCGCACCACCACAGATCAGGGATCTTCGCAGGGTCTGCGAGCGCGGGATCACCGGGCCAGATCCAGATCCATTTCCAGCGCTCGACCACCGCGTAAGATCTTATGCCGGCGGTCGGCGGGATCGCATCCTGCCCGGGGATTTCAACGCAAGCGCCTGAAGCGTCGAAACGATAGCCGTGGTAGCCGCATCGCAGGCAATCTCCCTCGACCTTGCCCAGCGAAAGCGGCAATTGCCGATGACAGCATTGATCTTCCAATGCGACCGGCGCCCCATCGAGACGGCGAAAGAGGACGACATCATCGCCAAGGATCTTGCGCGCCAAAGGCTCGCGCCCGAGTTCATGCGCCCAGGCGGCGACATACCAAGCGTTGCGTGGATACATGTGACCTCCCGGGCTTTATTTTATTGGCGCCGATGTTCAGCATCGGTCGTCCCTGATGTTAGCTGCACGTTTAGCCCCGCGCCAGCGCGACCAGAGCTTATCGAGCGGCGGGCTTGGCAGGCTTTGCGGCAGGCTTCGGATTGCTCACGAGGCCTGCAGTCAGCGTCATGCGCGCCGCCTCCCACTGGAGCTTGGCGAGTTCACCGCGAGTCATTTTCGAATAATCGCCAGTTATGACCATAAGCTTGTCGGGCTTGGCGTCCTTGCCCTCCTTGGCGGGCGCCTTCTCAGCCGTAAGACTGGCTCCAAGCGCGCTGATGTCCTGCTTGTTCTTCGTCGTCCAGAATAACTGGTCCGCAGGCAAGGCGAGAAGGTGGCGATGGTCCTTCAAAACCATGAGCACAAAGCCATCCTTGGCGAGAAAACGGTCAAATCCGAAGGACCGCTTCAGGCCAGCATACATTTCCGCCTGCTGGCGATTGAGATAGGCGGTGGTGCGATCCTGCGCTGCGCTGCTCTGGCGCACAAATGCGATGGCGTCTTTCGCCCCTGTCTGCTCCAGCGCGACCGCGATCACGAGCAAATCGGCAGGCGTATAATTCTTGTTGTTCAGGAGGACATCGACAAGCTCGCCATCCCCCGAAAGCGCAGTCAGTTTTTCGCGACAATCGCGCATGATCTGCCCGGCAGTCTTGGTGCGCAACGCCTCTTGCAGGCCCTGCGCTGCGCCGACCGAGGAGGCGCTGAACATGACGGTGCGCGTCGTGTTCGCAGTCAGGGAAGGCAGGGCGGCGCCGCCGGGAACCGCCATCATCGCGCCGCGCAGGGAAAGGCTCCCCACGCCGCGCGCAGCGGCAAGTTCCTGCAGGCGTTTAGCCAGCGGCGGGAAGTCCGTATAGGGATCGACCTGCGCCTGCGCAGCCAGTTCGCGCCGCGCAGCGTCGGTGCCCAGAACGCCGCCCATGAAGCTGCCCCGCTCGGAGTTCTTATTCTCTCCGGACGAGGAAAGGGAATCAAAGAAATTGCCGATTCCCTCCGCCGATTGTTTGGTGGTTTCAATGGGACTGATGATGAGCTGGCCGCCGAACTTCAACGGCGCTAGCGCGGACGATCCAAAGGACTCAATGAACTGCCCTAGTCCCGTATGTTCGTTTAACTGCTCATAAACACCATATTCATGAAGCCGCACGGCCATGAGCGCATCGCTGACGATAGCGAATTTACCCTCGCTCGTTTCAAGAACATATTTGCGATGAACGCCATCGATCTCGACATCTTCGGCGATGCGATAGGTCTTGCCCTGCGCCCGCTCGCCCCAGATCGCGCTGGCGGAGCCCTTGACCGGCGCCTCATCACCAAGGACGGCGCTTGTAGCCAGACAAAGAAACAGCGTCGCGGCTGACAGGGCTTTCATCGATGGCGCCTCTCGACCATGATCTTACGCCTCGCGCGCGGACAATATGTCTTGGAGCCCGTAAAGCTCGACGATGGCGGAGAAAGATTGCGGCAGGGGTTTCAGTTCGACGCGCATGTTGCGCTCGCGCGCCTGACGCATCAGCGACGTCATCAAGGCTAGCGCGCTCGAATCCGCCTTGGTGACGGCGCTGGCGTCGAGAACAAGCGCACCACCGCCATCTAGCGGCTTGAGCCGGGCGCAAAGGGCGCCGACGCTCTCCATGGTCAGAACGCCGCTCAGCCTGACATGATGCGCCTCGCCGCTGACATCATGGGTCAGGTCAGCGGAAGCGCTGGTCATTTCGCGTTCTTTTGCTTCAGGGCCGCAATGAGGCCCGGCACGCCGGACGAACCGACTATGCCATTGAATTCATCGCGATAGGCGGTGATCAGGCTCACGCCTTCAACCGTCACGTCATAGACGCGCCAGCCGCCCGAAGCGTTCGAGAGCGTATAATCAATCGCCACCGGCTTGGCCCGGCCGATCATCTGTGTGCGAACCGTCACGTCAGAGCCGCTGTTGGAGCGCGAGTCGCGCACCTGCACGTCGAGATCCTTCAGGCTGGCGAGCGCGTTCGAATAGGTTCGCACCAGCAACTTGCTGAACTCGGTTACGACCTGATTTTGCTCGCCGCCCGAAGCGCGCGGCCAGTTGCGGCCCATGGCCATCTGGGTGATGCGATTGAAATCAAAGCGCGGCATGAGGCGCTGATCGACCAAGGCCGCAAGCTGGGCGGGAGAATGCACGAGCTCTGGGTTCTTGCGAACCTGCGCGGTGACCTCGATCGCCATACGACGCACAAGGTCCTCAGCGCTTGCATTCTGCGCCTGAGCGGGAGCCAGGCAGGCGAACAGCACACAAAGCGAAACTACAAAACGCAACATGAGATTGCCCTGAACCAGAAGATCAGCGCGCGCCCGCAGCCTCCCGACCGGATTGCACGACGGCGGCGCGACGCTGGAGATAGAGATTGCGGGTGAAGGCATATTTATCGAGGCTCGACGTGTCGATCAGATTCGCATTGTCGAGATTGTCGGCCTTAATCTGGACGAATTCGAGGCCGGTCAGGCCATAAGACCAGGCGTCCACCAAATAGGTTCGCGGATCGGAGGCGATGCGCGCCGCGCGGCCGACTGTATCGCGAGCTGACGAAGGACCAAGCAGGGGCAGGACCATATAGAAGCCCGGCTCCGCGCCCCAGACGCCAAGCGTCTGGCCAAAGTCGCCTTCACCCTTCGGAAGGTTCTGGGTCGAGGCGACATCGATGAGACCGCCAACACCAACAGTCGTATTGATCAGGAAGCGCGAGAAATCGGTCATCGCGTCCTTGCCGCGGCCCTGCAGCAGGTGATTGGCGCCGATGAAGGCGTCATCGAGATTGCTGAAGACATTGGTGACGCCGGTGCGAACGGGCTTGGGCAGAACGGTGTTCCAGATGGTGGCCACAGGCTTGACGATAACCGTATCAAGCGCCTCGTTCAGCGCGAAGAAGCCGCGGTTGACCGGCTCCAGCGGGTCATTGTGGCCAGCGGGGCTCTGGGCGCAGGCGACGGAGGACACACCCAATCCGGCGAGCAGGGTCGTCGCGAGAATCGCCGAACGAAAGGGTCGAATCATTTCTTATCTCCAGAGCTTTCTGCGGCCTTGTTATACAAAAACTGCCCAATCAACTTCTCGAGGACCATGGCCGACTGGGTTTTGATAATTCGTTCACCATCCTTAAGATATAGTGAATCCCCGCCTGCGTCTAAGCTTAAGTATTGTTCCCCGAGCAGGCCGGAGGTCACGAT
The DNA here is from genome assembly GCA_947455285.1 of Beijerinckiaceae bacterium. Taxonomy (GTDB): domain Bacteria; phylum Pseudomonadota; class Alphaproteobacteria; order Rhizobiales; family Beijerinckiaceae; genus Terripilifer. The sequence continues at coordinate 9,570 of CANGOK010000091.1, forward strand.
CGCCGCGATCGTATCGGTGGAGAAACGGTATTCGGGGTGAATGCGCAATTGAGCGACCGCTTCATAGGTCGCTCCATCGAGATGGATGGCTTCGACCCTCCCCACCACGACGCCGGCGCTCTTGATGGGCGCGCGAACCCTCAAGCCCCCGATATTGTCGAACCGGGCCTCCAGTCGGTAGCCCTCGGCGCTGTCGAAGCTGACGAGATTGCCCACCTTGAGCGCCATGAACACCAGCGCGACAATTCCCAAGGCCACGAACACGCCGACGGCGACATTGGTTTTGGAGCGGTTCATCAGTTCAGACCCCTAAACATCAGGACGGTCAGGATAAAATCGAGCGTCAACACGCTCAGGGAGGAGATCACCACCGTGCGGGTGGTGGCGCTGGACACGCCCTCCGCAGTCGGAGCGGCATGATAGCCTTCGAACACGGAAATCAAACCTACCGCAACGCCGAAAACCACAGCCTTGAACAGGCCATTGAGCACATCCAGTCGAAAATCGACGCTGGCGCGCATCTGGGACCAAAAGGCGCCAGCGTCGATGCCGATCAGCTCGACGCCGACGAGATAGGCTCCGATGACGCCCGCGCTGGAGAAGATCACCGCAAGAATGGGCAGCGACGCAAGCGCGCCCAAGAAGCGGGGGACAACCACGCGGGAAATCGGATCGACCGCCATCATGTCCATGGCCGCCAATTGTTCGGTGGCGCGCATGAGGCCGATTTCCGCCGTGACCGCCGAACCCGCCCGGCCCGCGAAGAGCAAGGCGGTCACCACAGGCCCGAGCTCTCGCACCAACGACAGCGCGACGAGAGAGCCGAGCGCGTCCGCCGAGCCAAACCTCTGCAGAACCTCGTAGCCCTGCACCGCCAGCACCATGCCGACGAAAAGGCCGGAGACGAGGATGATGGCGAGGGAGCGGACGCCGGAGAAGTGAACCTCGCGCACCAGCAGCGCGCCGCGCTTCACGCCCTGGGCCGTCCGGGCGAACACGGTTCCGAAGAACAGCGTCGCAAGCCCAAGCCGCGCCAGAACGCTCAAGGTGAAGGCGCCGAGCCTTTCGAGAAGGTCAAGCATGGGCGCCGCCTTCGCCAGCGACCCCGCCCAGCAATTGCTGGGCATAGGCGGGGGCGGGATAGTGGAAG
>CANGOK010000092.1 GCA_947455285.1 Beijerinckiaceae bacterium
ACGCGCTCCACGGAGGGATCCTCCGCCCAGCGCGCCAACGCGGCACCTAGACCCCGGACCATGTCGTGGTTCAGCGCATTGAGCGCCTGCGGACGGTTAAGGAGCACGAAGCCTGCTGCGCCGCGCTTTTCGCAGATGATGTCGCTCATAGCTAGGGAATCTCCGGTCTACCGGGATTAAGCCGCGCCGCCTGAAGCGTCAACGGCGGGTCTACCGCGCCTTACCCTCAAGCGCCGCCTGCGTGCGGGCGATCACATCTTTTGGCGTGGCGAGGATCTGGCGGACCGCGTCCTGCACTTCAGCGCCCGTCATGGGGTCGATGTCGACCGAGAGGCGTTCGGCCTCGGCGAGGAACTCGGCGTCCTTCATGGTCTCGTCGAATGCCCTACGCAACAGCGCGACGCGCTCATCCGGCACGCTGGGGGGCGCGGCGAGCGGGCGGCTGACCGCCGTGGTGAGCGAGAGGAACCGCGCGACCGGCTCGCGCTCGGCGTCGCCTTTCACCACATCGAGAAAGAGCGGCGCATTGGGCAACTCGCGATCCTTCTTGAGGCCGATCTGTATCAGCGGAATGAGTTTGCCTGCGGCCATTGGGCCCGGCAGCGTCGCTTTATAGCTTCCCCAAGTATTGGTGCCGCGCCCCTCGATCTCGCCGCGCTCCATGGCGAGATTGAGCGCGCCGCCGCCTTCATAGCCGAAGACGACTTTGAATTTTGTGCCGAGCAGCGCGTTATAGACGGTGGGGATCTGCGCATCTGGCGAGCCCGCGCCTGTCGAGCCCAGCACAACCTCCATGCGCCGCGCATCATCGAGCGTGCGGGCCTTCGAGCTTGCCCAGACGACGGTGACATTGGGCGCCTGCGAAAAGTTGCCGAGCCATTTGAAGGCGGCGAGCGAAAGCTGCATGCCGGGCTGGCCGGTCGGCTCATGCACCATGAGCCCCTGCCCCACCAGCGTGATGAAGGTTCCGTCCTGCGGCGCGACCTTGCCTGCATGATTGAAAGCCGTGAGCCCGCCCGCGCCCGGCTGGTTCATCACGACGATGTTGGGCTTGCCCGGCAGATGGCGCGCGACATGGCGCGAGTATAAGCGGATCAGCGTGTCATAGCCCCCGCCCGGCCCTGTGTGGGTGGAGAGCGTCAGGGTCTTGCCCGCATAAAAATCCTGCGCCTGCGCATCAGCCGATGCGAACGACAAAAGCGCGGCCATGGGCGCGAGCGCTCGAATCCACATGGATCATCCTCCCTGCCCGCTGCGCTTTTCGGCGCGGACATGCGCAAAGGCTAGCACGCAAGGGCGTGGATTGCGAGACAAGGCAAAGACTGTAGACTGCGCCAACTTTTGCAAGGGAGCCCCATGACAAAGCCGAACATTCTCATCCTGATGACCTGGCCGCCAGCCGTGCGCCTCGTTTACGAAAACCTCATTCGCGCGCGCTTTCCCGACCTGCCCGTCAAGACGGTCGCGACCGTGCAGGAAGCGGGCGAAGCCATCGTCGACGCAGACATCTTCATGACCTTCGGCGTCGAGGTGAAGCAGGACATTTTCCCCAAGGCGAAGCGGCTGAAATGGGTTCACGCTTTCGGCACGGGCGTCGATGGCATCACCGATCAGGCGGGCCTCAGCAAAGACGTCACCGTGACCTCGACGCGCGGCGTGCATGGGCCGTCACTATCGGAAATCGCCATCCTGCACATGCTGTCGATGGCGCGCGATTTTCCCCGCTCGGTTCGCTCGCATGACCAGCACAAATGGGACCGTTTCCGCGCAAAGAAACTGCAGGGGCGCACGGTTGGCATTTTGGGCGTCGGACTCATCGCGGAGGCTCTGGCGCCTCGCCTCAAGGGCCTCGACATGAAGGTCGTCGGCATTTCGCGCACAGCGCGCCCGATCGCGAGCTTCGACGAATGGCGCTCGCGCGATGATCTGGCGAGCGCAGTCGCCGATCTTGATTTCCTCGTGCTGCTCGTGCCGCTTGACGAGACCACGCGCCACATCGTCGATGACCGCATCATCGACGCGATGAAGAAAGGCGCATACATCGTCAACATCGCGCGTGGCGGGATCATTGATGAAAAGGCGCTCTATCGCGGATTGACCTCGGGGCATCTTGGCGGCGCCGCGCTCGACACGGTGCACAAGGAGCCCCTGCCTGCGGATGATCCGCTGTGGGATGCGCCCAACCTCATCATCACGCCCCATCTCGGCGGGTTCTACGACACCTATCCCGAAGACAGCATGGAGCAGATCGGCTTCAATCTCGAAAAGTTCATCGCTGGCGATTTCGACGCGATGATCAATCGGGAAGAGCGCTAAAAGAAAAAGGCCGGGTTGAACGCCCGGCCTTTTGATCTTCAGTTCTTCAGCGGCACCTTGGGCACCGTGCGCCCGCCGCCCTTGCCCTTGGGCTCGTCCTTGTCGCTCGCAGGCGGGCTGGACTTACCCGAAGTCTTCGCCTTGGCGCGGCGCACTTCAGGCTCGGCCCGCACGCGCTTCTTGGTGGATTCCACCACTTCCTTGTCAGGGCGCGGCAGGACCGGCCCTTCGGGGAACTCGAAGCCAAGCGTCTTCTTGTCGTCTTCTTCCTTCACCACGACGCGCACCGTGCCGCCGGCCTTCAAGCGACCGAAAAGCACCTCGTCGGCGAGCGGCGTCTTGATCGTCTGCTGGATGATGCGGCCCATCGGACGCGCGCCCATGGCCTGATCATAGCCATGCTCGATCAGCCACGAACGGGCGTCTTCTGTCAGTTCGATGGTGACGGCGCGGTCGGCAAGCTGCGCCTCAAGCTGCATGATGAACTTGTCGACGACCTTGCGGATAACTTCGGTCGGCAGATGGCCGAAGCTGACCACCGCATCGAGACGATTGCGGAACTCAGGCGCGAAGAGCTTGTTGATCGCTTCGGTGTCATCACCCTCACGCTTGTTGCGGGTGAAGCCGAAGGCGGACTTGGCGAGATCGGAAGCGCCCGCATTGGTCGTCATGATGAGGATGACGCTGCGGAAATCGATCTGCTTGCCCGTGTGATCGGTCAGCTTGCCGTGATCCATGACCTGCAACAGGATGTTGAAGAGGTCGGGATGCGCCTTCTCGATTTCGTCGAGCAGCAGCACGCAATGGGGATGCTGGTCCACCGCATCAGTGAGCAATCCGCCCTGATCGAAGCCGACATAGCCGGGAGGCGCTCCAAGCAGTCGCGAGACCGTGTGGCGCTCCATATATTCGGACATGTCGAAGCGGACCAGCTCGACGCCCAACGCCAGCGAAAGCTGCTTGGCCACTTCCGTCTTGCCGACGCCCGTGGGGCCGGAGAAGAGATAGCTGCCAATCGGCTTGTCGCCATCACGCAGGCCCGCGCGGGCGAGCTTGATCGCTGAGGTGAGCGCGCTGATCGCCTTGTCCTGACCATAGACGACGCGGCGCAAGGTGGTCTCAAGATGCTCCAGCACCTCGGAGTCATCCTTCGACACGGTCTTGGGCGGAATGCGCGCCATCGTGGCGATGGTCGCCTCGATCTCCTTGATGCCGATCGTCTTCTTGCGGCGGCTCTCGGGGAGCAGCATCTGCGAGGCGCCGGTCTCGTCGATCACGTCGATCGCCTTGTCCGGCAGCTTGCGGTCGTGGATGTAGCGGGCCGATAGCTCCACCGCCGCCTTCACGGCTTCGTTGGTGTAGCGGATCTTGTGGAACTCTTCGAAATAGGGCTTCAGCCCCTTCATGATCTCGACGGCGTCAGGGATCGAAGGCTCGTTGACGTCGATCTTCTGGAAGCGACGCACAAGGGCGCGGTCCTTTTCGAAATACTGGCGGTATTCCTTGTAGGTGGTCGAGCCGATGCAGCGCAGCACGCCCTGCGCGAGCGCGGGCTTGAGCAGATTGGACGCATCCATCGCGCCGCCTGACGTCGCGCCGGCGCCTATCACCGTATGGATTTCGTCGATGAAGAGGATCGCGTTCTTGTGCTGCTCGATCTCCTTCATCACCTGCTTGAGGCGCTCTTCGAAATCGCCGCGATAACGGGTTCCCGCAAGCAGCGAGCCCATGTCGAGGGAGAAGACGGTCGCCTGCGCCAGCACTTCGGGCACTTCGCCCTTGATGATCTTGCGCGCGAGGCCTTCCGCAATGGCGGTCTTGCCGACGCCGGGGTCGCCGACGAGCAGAGGATTGTTCTTCTGACGACGGCACAGCACCTGCACGGTGCGCATGACTTCGGCCTCGCGGCCGATCAGCGGATCAATGCGGCCATCGCGCGCCTTCTTGTTCAGGTTCACGCAATAGGCGTCGAGCGCATTGTCTTTCTTCTTCGTGCCATCGGCCGCGGACTCGCGCTGGTCGCGGGACTCGCGAGGCTCGGACTCCTCCTCGACCCCGCGCGGCGACTTGCTCGTGTCGCTCATGCCCGGGCGCTTGGCGATGCCATGGCTGATGTAATTGACCGCGTCGTAACGGGTCATATCCTGCTCCTGCAGGAAGTAGGCGGCATGGCTTTCGCGCTCGGCGAAAATGGCGACGAGCACATTGGCCCCCGTCACTTCCTCGCGGCCGGATGATTGCACATGAATGACGGCGCGCTGGATCACGCGCTGGAAACCTGCGGTCGGCTTGGCGTCCTCGCGACCATCGGTGACGAGGTTTTCCAGTTCGGTCTCGATATATTCGACGAGGTTCTTTTTCAGAGCCTCGATATCGACAGAGCAGGCGCGCATGACGGCCGACGCGTCGGTGTCGTCGAGCAAGCTGAGCAACAGATGCTCCAGCGTCGCATATTCATGCCGACGCTCATTCGCCACAGCCAAGGCGCGGTGGAGAGACTGTTCCAGATTACGAGAGAAGGACGGCATCGCAGCTCTCACCCTTTGCGTTCGAGGTTTCATTGCAAAGGCTGGAAGCGCCGGGGCCTGAACCCTGATCGCCCGTCACCCTGCGGCTGGCATTACACAAGCAGCGCTCTCCCCGCCGCTACACTCACGCTTTTGGTACGGGCGAAACGCCCTTTTCCGAACTCATCCAATCCTGATGATATAGCCCCGAGCGACGAGGGCAACGGATCATCGAGCGAGGTCGGGAAATTTCGACATGAAGCCATTCGGGGTCCGACGCTCACTTTTTCTCCATGATGCACTGTAGGGGATGCTGGTGCTTGCGGGCGTAGTCCATGACCTGGGTGACCTTCGTCTCGGCGACCTCGTAGGTGAAAACGCCGCATTCCCCTACGCCATGCTGGTGGACGTGCAGCATGATGCGCCGCGCTTCCTCCACGCCCTTGCTGAAAAACTTGCGCAGCACCGTGACCACGAACTCCTGCGGCGTATAATCGTCATTCAGCAGAAGAACCCGATACATGCTCGGCCGCTTCGTCTGCGTGCGGGTGCGGGTGATGACGGCGGTTCCTGACCCCGGCCCCTCACTGCCCCTGCGTGGTTCGCGCGCAGCAAAAACCGTGCCGGGGGCAAGGCCTTGAAGCCCTTCCCTGTTCAGGTCCGTCGGCGCCGAATGCATGATTTCCACGTCCGCTATTCCCATACCATCCGTTCAAGATAGGCCCCTCGCCACAACACGCAACCGGCGGGGACGCATCCTTTCGAATATCCGAAACGCTGGCCAGAACGGCGCGCCACCACCCCAATTTATTGACGCGGACGCCGGTTCGCCAGTGGGGGCAGCCCCCATTTGCGGGGAAAGCTTAGGATCTGCGCCCAAAAAATGGACAAAAAAAGACCCGGCGCAAAGGCCGGGTCTCGTAACGTCATGGAATATAAAGATTACTTCGCGACGACCTGCGCCTTGGCGAAAGCTTCCTCGACCGGCTTGAAGCTGTCCTTGGCGAGGTTGGTGAAGAGTTCGCCGAACTTCGTGCTCTGGGCGACGAAGGACTCGTAGCTCTGCTTGACGAATTCGGTCTGGACCTCGATGGCCTTTTCGACCGACTTCACGCCCATGAGCTTTTCGACCAGACCAGAAGAAGCCTCGAAGCTCTTCTTGCTGTAGTCGGTGGCCTCAGCGGCGATCTGCTGCACGCCCTTGGTCCAGGCGTTGCCGACGGACGTCACGGCTTCGAAGTGCTCTTTGCCGAACTTCTGGAAATCTTCCACATTCTTGAACATGGTACACCCTCGAATTGGAGTTTGCGCAGAGCGCCCTCCGCGAGCGCCGTGACCCTCATTTATGTGCACTGCACAAAAATGTCAAGCCACTCTTCGCAGGTGCGATATAGCGGCTAAGTTTTCGAATAGCTGCAACCCATTAACCGACACGTAACCACAGCCAGCTAGTGTCGTGGAGTGTGGTGTTCAGGTAACGGCGCCGTTGTCGTGGCTTTGGGTTGAGGTTTGAGTATGTCGATGGTTTCAGCCGCCGCTTTGCGCGGACGCGTCCTGTCAGCCCTGGTCCTTGGCGGGATCGCAGCCGCAGGCATGGTTCTGGATTCCAGCTCCGCCGAGGCCCGTGGCCGCAAGCATCACAAGCGCTCACATGCGGCCGTCGGCTATACGCCCCCCTTCTCAGCCATGGTTCTGGATGCCAATACGGGCCGGGTGCTCTACGCCGACCACGAAAACGATCTGCGCCATCCGGCCTCCGTCACCAAGGTGATGACGCTCTACATGCTCTTCGAGCAACTCGAGAAGGGCCGCTTCTCCCTCGACGACGAGATTCAGATCTCCAGCCACGCAGCCTCCATGGCTCCGTCGAAACTTGGACTCAGCCCCGGCTCAACCATCACCGTGGAAGACGCCATCAAGGCCGTGGTGACAAAATCGGCCAACGACATCGCCGCCGCCATCGCTGAAGCCGTGGGCGGCACCGAAGAGCGCTTCGCCGAAATGATGACCGCCAAGGCCCGCAGCCTCGGCATGAGCCGCACCTACTACGCCAACGCCTCGGGCCTCCCTAATCCGAAGCAAGTGACCACCGCGCGCGATCTCATCACGCTTGGTCGCTCCATTCAGGAGCGCTTCCCGCGCTACTACGCCTATTTTTCAACCCATCAGTTCACCTTCCGTGGCGCGACGATGGGCAACCACAACCACCTTCTCGGCCGCGTCGAAGGCATGGACGGCATCAAGACCGGCTACACCAACGCTTCAGGCTTCAACCTGCTGACTTCGGTGAAGCGCGGCAACCGCCGCATCTTCTCGGTGGTGCTGGGCGGGAAGAGCGCCGCCGGCCGCGACCGGATCATGGCAGGGCTGATCGAGGACCATCTCGACTCCGCCTCGCCCAACAAGACCATGGTCGCTGACGCAACTGAGGCGAAGCCCGCCCCCATTGCCACCGCCTATGCGGCCCCTGCGCCCGCCCCCAGCATTCCGGCGGTTGTTGAAAAGCCCCGCTCTAGCGAAGACCGCACTGCCTCGATTCCGCCGAAAGCTGCGGAACCCGCCCGCAAGGTCGCCACTGCGCCCACCACTGCCCAGACTCGCGCCGCCGAAAAGCAGGCTGCGAAGCTCGCCAAGGCTGAGGCCGCCAAGGCACCCGCCAAGACCGCCAAGGCTGAGCCTGCCCGCCAAACCGCATCCATGAGCGGCACGATGATCCAGATCGGCGCCAGCGACCAGATGGGCAAGGCGAACGAATTGCTGGCGAAGGCGCGCGGCAAGGCCCCCGCTCTCGCAGGGGCGACGCCTTTCACTGAAAAGGTCAAGACCGGTTCGGGCACGCTGTATCGCGCCCGCTTCGCCGGCCTCACCGAAACCAAGGCCGAAGCCGCCTGCAAGTCCCTCAAAAGGTCAGGCTTCTCCTGCTTCACCACCAAGAATTAGGCAGGGAACCGTTCTCCCTACCTGCTGCGTTTCTAAGTGTCTTTTGCGTACGTGTGCCGGAGTTACCCATGTCTGCTCATCAGGACAGCCTTGGCTTCATTGACCTTGGCGGCCAGGGCCGTCGGCCCCCCGTAATCGGGATGCAGTTTCTTCATGAGCGTGCGATGCGCCCGCGCGATCTCTTCGCCCGAGGCTCCCTTCGCAAGCCCCAGAATTTCATAAGCTTCATCCTCAGTCATGCCGGCAGGGACGCGTTGGCCCCCGCCTCTGGCCCCGCCCCGCGCGTCGGCGTAAGCCTCGCCTGCCGGACGCCAGCCGGGAAAGCGGCGGTCGAAATAAGCCTCTAGCAGGCGCGCCCCGTCGGGGTCGTCGTTACGGCACTGACCGAGAAGCTCATCACATTGCGGGCGCGTCAGCTCATCAAGGCGCCTGCCCATGAATGAGCCCGCCAGCACCGAGCCATCCATGGCGCCGTTATCATGGCGCAGCTCCATTTCGATCATGGCGGATCGCATCCGCGAGACCGCGCCACCTGCGCCGCCAAACTTTCCGAACATCCGCGCGAAGGCGGGCGGATTGGCGAAGCCAAGCAGATAAAGCCCGAACCCGCCGACCGCGACCGCCGCCTCCATCTGCCCGCGCATCAGCATGAAAGCGCCCACCGCTAGCGCGGCGTAGCCGCCAAGCTGCTTCACATAGCGGGCGAGCTTCGCCGGATCGGCATTGGTGAAGGCGTTCTTCGCATACCAAAGAATGATCAGCACGCTGAGGACGACAACGAGCTGTGGGATCAAAGCGTCCTCCCCTGAGGCGTTTGTGCGGATAGGCGGTTCGTCAAGAGATTCGCGGCCCTGTGAAACTTGACCCTACATCGTATCCGCGCGGCGAAACGGCAAGTCGCACCGTCTAGTCGAAGATCTTGCGCGCACGGTCCGCGACATCGCGGGGCGTTTTCAACATGCGGGCGAGGATCTGGTCGGAATCCGGCCCATTGATCGGATGCACAGGCAGGTTCTGCTTCGCCATCTCGGCCTTGAAGGTCGCATCCTTCATCAAGGAATCGAAAGCCTTGCGCAAAGTTGCGAGCCGGTCGCTCGGAATGTCGCGCGAGACGATGAAGGGACGGCCCACCTCATCCTCCGCATTGACCATCGCGAGCAGCTCCTTCTGCTCGGCGGTCGTTGCGAACTCCTCGATGAAGCGCGCGCTGTCGGGCATGTCGGATTCCTTGTCGCGGGTGAAGCGCACGAAGGGATGCGCCTTGCCTTCCGTGATCCAGTTGGGCGGGATGCTGTGGTAGGAGCCGCAGTCGCCGTCAAGCTCGCCGCGCTCGATTGCGAGCCGCTGCTCGCTGCTGCCGGGGAAGCCAAGGATCTGCTTGACCGGCGCATTGAATACCTCGCGCATGGTCGCGCCGTTGACGTAATTGCCAGAACCCTTGCCGGTGGCGCCAAGTATGAACTCCTTGCGCGCCATCATGTCGGACCACGACTTCACACCCTTGGGGCCATAGCCGTAGCAGACACGGAAATCAGGGGTCACGACGCCGACGAAGGTGTATTTGCGAAAATCGATCGGAACCTTGTCAGGCTGCACCACGGACTGGACGATGAGGCCGGGATTGAAGATCGCCATCACCGTGCCGTCCTTGGGCTGGGTGGCGTCCAGCGAGCGCACGGCGGTCAAGCTGCCCGCGCCCGGCATGTTCTGGACGATGAGCGTGGGCTTTCCGGGAATATGCTCGCCAATGAAGCGAGCGAGCTGGCGACCATAGGAGTCATAACCACCGCCAGGCGTGAAACCTACAATGACGTTGACTGTCTTGTCTTTGTAGAAATCGTCCGCAGCCTGCACGCCCCCGCCCAAGACACAGCCGCCAAGCGCCAGCATCGCGCCGCCAAGCCGTAGAACCCCCAAAAATTCCATAAAACCAACCTCCCATTTTGAGGACAGCATGCCTTTGCGCATGACGGTTGGCAACGAGGGGCTCAGAGCAAGCCGAGCTCGCGCAACTCCCGGCGTAATTCTTCCGGCATCTCGGCGACTTCCCCGGCGCCAGCCGTCAAATCCTCAGGCGCCTCGTTGTCCGCAAGGTAGCGCCAGCCCTGGAAAGGCCGCGCCGGACGCGGCATGACCTGCACCAGCGCGGGATCGAGCACGATCTGGCAGCGGGCGATCCCCTCCGCATCGGTGATCGACCGCAAGTCGAGGACGCGCTGCCGCGCGGCGATCTGGCCCTTGATGACCCAATAAAGCGAGCCTCCGTCCAGCACTTCATCCGCGCGCTTGGGCGCGGAGCGGGTCGTGTGGACCTGCTCGGCCGGGCGGCCCGCGGCGCGTTTCTGGGCAAGGGTGAGAGTGATCCACTCTTCCATGTCGCGGATCGATTCCGCCCCGACGCAAAGCTTGATGAGGTGTACCGGCATGAAAGCCTTGTAACCTGCGCACGGGCGCGCGCAAGCAGGCCTGCGGCGTCATGCACAGACGCGCTGCTACGCAATACTTGAACTTGACCTGTGATCCATGGAACTGTGCGCTGGTAAAGGATCTACTGCATGACGCACACGCCCACCCACGCCCTGCGCGGTCCCGCGCTCACCTTCCGCGCCGACCCCTTCATCGAGGGGTTGGAAGCCGCGATGGTCTATGAGTCCGACGCCATCGTCGCGATGGGCGGCGGGCGGATCACCCATTTCGGCCCAGCGGACAAGGTGGCGCCGCAACTGCCGCCGGGTTTGCCGATCCGCAATGTCGGGCCGGACAAGCTGATCTCCGCGGGATTTCTCGACACCCACGTGCATTTTCCGCAAGTGCCGGTCATAGCATCCTTCGGGACGCAATTGCTCGACTGGCTGGAGACCTACACCTTCCCCGCCGAAGGCGCCTTCAGCGACAAGGACCATGCCCGCGCGGTGGCGAAGATCTTCCTGCGGGAGTCCCTGCGC
>CANGOK010000093.1 GCA_947455285.1 Beijerinckiaceae bacterium
CCGCCGAAGCGCGCATCGACGACGACCTGCGTCAGCCGCAGTCGCGCTTCCTCGAGGCTGGTGTTGAAGCCGTGGACGTAAAGCAGGATGTCGCGGTCGGCGCCCACGCGGCCAGAAATATGCGAGCCGAGTTCGCCTGAGAAGCGCTCTGGCGTCATGGCCCGTGCGTTGAGCAGGGCGAAATGGCTGTTGCGGTTGGGCTTGCCGAAGGTGGGCGCCTCGATGACGCCGGGCTGGTGGCCGGGGGGCACGCTCAACATCGCCATGGAGTGGTGAACGCCGTTGTCGCCGACTGCATCGCCAACGCGCCGATCATCGCGGCGTGTCGAGGCCACGAACATGGTCACGGATTGCGCGGCGGTCGTGGGCCTTGAGGCGAACAGGCTCATGGAAGGCCCGCCGCCGTCGCCAAGACAGCCGGACAGCAGCGTCATCAGGGCGCAAGCCATCGCGACCCTGACGGGGGCCGACAGACGTTCCTTCCGGGGCTTGGGGCCCAGGCGCATGGTTCATTCCTCCAGGATGGCGGCGCCGCATTCGGTCGCCGCGCTCATCAAGCAAAGGAGTCCTTGACGAAAAGTTAACAAGCCTCTCTGCTCAGTGGCCTTGTGAACCGCAAAGGTGACGAGAATGGGACCGAAACCGATTTCCGCGATCCGCAGAATGCTAAAAATCCCATGATCAATGTTCTCGTGACGGCTTTCGGCGCCTTCCCCGGCGCCCCGTCAAACCCAACCATCGCTATTGTTCGCGAGTTGGAGCGTCGACATGGAAAGCGTCTCGCGCGGCTCTCGATCGCTCTCCACACCAGCGTTCTGCCCGTCCGGTTTTCGCAGGCGCCCGAAGCTTTGAGCGTGGCGCTGGAAACAACGCGCCCTGATGTGGTCTTGCATCTTGGCCTCGCGGCGCGTCGCCATGCGCTCAGCGTCGAGATGCGCGCCATCAATCGAATTGGAACGCTTAGGGCTGACGCCGGGCGGGCCGTGGCTGCGTCGCGCGCCGTCATGTCAGGCGCGCGAGATGAACGTGCTTCACGATGGCCTGCGCAGCGCATCCGCGCGGCCATGGACCGCAGCGCTTCGACGCGCTTGTCCATCGACGCCGGAGATTACGTCTGCAACCAGACGCTCTTCCTGACTCTTTCAACATCGGTGGGGCAAGTCGGCTTCATCCATACGCCGCGTCTGGCCAGATGCGATACGCATCGCCGTCCCGGTCTCAACAGAATGGTGGAGGCGGCGGTTTCCGCTCTCCTGGTGATGGCGGTCGAGGCGCGCAGAACGCCACGCGAACTAACGCTTGACCGTCACGGTCGCTGACTGCAAGTTCCGCGAATCTCAGGACTGGAGCTGATCGTGGACCCGACCTTTCCGCTGCAATTGCTCCAGATCATCTGGATCAACGTGCTTTTATCCGGCGACAACGCGGTCGTGATCGCTCTGGCCTGTCGTTCCTTGCCTCCTCGCCAGCGTCGCATTGGCGTCATACTGGGCGCGGGCGTCGCAGTGTTGTTGCGCATCATCTTCACGCTGGCGGTCGTCTGGCTGATGGAGGTTCCCTATCTCAAGCTGATAGGCGGCGTTCTCCTTGTCTGGATCGCGGTGAAGCTCCTTCTTGATGAGACCGATGAAGCCTCGGTGAAGCAGTCCGACACGATTTGGAATGCGGTTCGCACCGTCGCCGTCGCGGATATGGTCATGTCCCTGGACAATGTGATCGCCATCGCGGCGGCGGCCAAAGGCTCCACGGCGCTGATCATATTCGGGCTTGGACTTTCGGTGCCGCTGATCGTTTTCGGGGCGACGCTCATCATCACGCTGTTGCAGCGCTATCCGGCCCTTGTGTGGGCGGGCGCAGGATTGCTTGGCTGGGTGGCTGGATCCTTGATCGTGTCCGATCCCGGTTGGCACAGCATCATAGGCGAATGGCCTGCGCTCCTTGATGAAGTGGTGGGCGGCGTCGCCGGCGCGGTTTTCGTGCTGGGACTGGCCTGGTTCCTTCACCATCGCGCCCATGCGGCGGCCCAAACAGCCGTCGAGTAATCAGCGCACCGGCATACGTATGCCAGTTGAGGGCGGCGTTTCGATCTTCACGCAATCGCGCCTGCCTCCATTCAGGCAGCGTTGCAGGCGCTCATTCTCGTCAATGGCCCGCACGGTCCAGATGATCGCCGCTGCTATGATGAGCAGGAAGATGATGGCGAGCAGGTTGGTGAAGTGGCGATGCTCGTAATCAGTATCGTCGACCGGCGTGGGCTGGTCGACCGGGCGACCAGCGTCGCCCGATTGCTGATGCTCGATATCGCCATGCTTTGCTTGCATCCGTAAAACTTACGCCCGGCGAGGGCGGTGAGCAAGCACGGCGGCTGACGATCAGGTCTCGAAAGGCAGGCCCACATAGTTTTCCGCCAGCAGGGTCTGGCCTGCGACGGAGGTGGCGACCGTGTAGAGCTCGGCGATCCGACGCTTGTCGTCGAAGGGGCTGGCCTCCGGCGAATTGTGCAGCATCGAGGTCATCCACCACGAGAAATGCTGGGCGCGCCAGATGCGGCGCAGGCAGGTCGGGCCGTAGCTGTCGAAGAGGCTGGCGTCGTTCTTCTTGTAGAAAGCGACCAGCGCCTTCGCCAGGACATAGATGTCCGAGATCGCCAAATTCATGCCCTTGGCGCCGGTGGGCGGCACGATATGGGCTGAGTCGCCTGCAAGGAACAGGCGGCCGTGGCGCATGGGCTCGGCGACATAGCTGCGCATGGCGGTGACCGACTTCTGGGTGATCTCACCGGTGCTGATCGTCAGGCCTTCATGTTTGCCGAGACGCAGTTCAAGCTCGCTCCAGATGCGGTCATCCGACCAGTCATCGACGTTCTCGTCGGGCTCGACCTGCAGATAGCAGCGCGAGACCGTGGGCGAACGCATGGTGAAGAGCGCAAAGCCATTGTCATGGCTGCAGTAGAGCAACTCGTCGCGGGTGGGAGCAGCGTTGGCGAGAATGCCGAGCCACCCATAGGGATAGATGCGATCATGGCCGCGCAGCAGATGGGCGGGGATCGTGTCGCGGCTGATGCCGTGGAAGCCATCGCAGCCCGCGACGTAATCGCAGGTCAGCACTTCTTCGCGACCCTCGTGGCGATAGCGGATCGTGGCGCGGTCGCCCTCGATGCCGCTGATCTCATAGGCGTCAGCCTCGAAGTGGATCGGCACGCCTGCGGCGAGGTTCACCGCGATCATGTCCTTAACCACTTCCTGCTGGCCGTAGATATAGACCTTGCGGCCGGTCAGGGCGGTGATGTCGATGCGATGGCGCTGGCCGTCGAACAGGAGTTCGATGCCTTCATGCACCATGGCTTCGCGGTAAAGCCGGTCAGCCATGCCCGTTTCGGTGAGCAGGTCGACCGAGCCCTGTTCGAGCAGGCCTGCGCGCACGCGGCCTTCGACATAGGGGCGGCTGCGCGATTCCAGAATGACCGAAGATATGCCCTGCAGATGGAGCATGCGCGCGAGCAGCAGGCCCGCGGGTCCGGCGCCGATGATGCCGACCTGAATATGCATTTGGAACTCCTTTTCCGAATACGGTCAGCCGCCGTGGGCGGCTTTGGTTCTTGCCTGAATGTCGCGCAGCACTTCGAGCTCGAGGGCGTCGGGCGCGCGCGTCTCGGCCACCGAGGCGGCGAAGGTGGGCGTCCAGCCGCAGTTCTCGATGATCTCTTCGCGCGTCGCGCCGGGATGAATGGAGACGACCGTCATCTCCTGCGTCTCGGGATCAGGCTCGAAAATGCAGTAGTCGGTGATGAGCCTCGTCGGCCCCTTGGAGGCGACGCCGAGCGCACGGCGTTCGCGCCCCGTGGGGCCATGGCCCATGGAGGTGATGAAGGGCAGCTTGTCGACGAAGGCGCGCTTGCCCATCGCCATGATGATGAAGATCTCACGGCAATTGGTGGCGATCTCCGGCGCGCCGCCGCCGCCCGGCAGGCGCACCTTCGGATTGTGATAATCGCCGACGACGGTGGTGTTGAGATTGGCGAAGCGGTCGATCTGCGCGCCGCCCAGAAAGCCAACCGTCATGCGCCCGCCCTGCAGCCAATAGCGGAACATCTCGGGCACCGACACGGTGGTCAGCGCGGTGTCGCACAATTCGCCATCGCCAATTGAGAGCGGCAGCACATTGGGCTTGGTGGCGATGGTGCCGGATTCATAGATCAGCGTGATCTGCGGCGCATGGGTCAGGCGCGCGAGATTGCACGCGGCTGAAGGCGCGCCGATGCCGACGAAGCAGACGTCATCGTTGCGCAGCGCGCGGGCCGCGGCGATGGTCATCATTTCATTGGGCTTGTAGGAGAGGCTCATCAGGCGGCCCCCCCATTGGCGTGGACAGCGAAGGCGTCGGGGCCCTTGCTCATCACATTCTCCTCCATCCAGGCCAGAAACGTGTCGCGTTCGCGAGAGACCTTGTCCCAGGCGATGTAGAATGAATTGTCGCGCTTGTAATAGCCATGGGCATAAGAGGGATGCGAGCCGCCGGGCACGACGACGACAGCGCCCACGGTCCACGACGGCAGGATGACCGAGTTGGGCGAAGAGGCCCTGAGGTCATCGACCACTTCTTCAACCGTGACGATGGTGCGCTTGGAGGCCAGCACAACTTCTTTCTGACAACCGGTGATGCCTTCCAGCAGCACATTGCCTTCGCGATCCGCGCGCAGCGCATGAACGATGCCGACATCGGGACGGATGGCGGGAACGGTCGCCAGCTCCTCGCCCGTATAGGGGCAGGTGATCTTGCGGATCTGCGGGTTCACCTTGGGCAGATCGACGCCGATATAGCCGCGCAGCATGGCGAAGGGTAGGTTCGCCGCGCCGGCTTCATAGGCGTTGGCCATGGCGGCGTGGGAGTGTTCTTCAATGGCGAGCGGACGAGGCCACTGGTTCTCGACGGCGTCGCGGATGCGGTGGGTTGAGCCCACGCCCGGATTGCCGCCCCATGAGAAGATGAGCTTGCTTGCGCAGCCCATGCCGATCATCTGGTCATAGATGAGATCGGGCGTCATGCGGATGAGGGTGAGATCGCGCCGCTTCTGGCGAATGATTTCATGGCCTGCGGCGAAGGGGATCAGATGGGTGAAACCCTCCATCGCCAGCACATCGCCATCGTGAACCATCTCTTCGACGGCCGAAGCCAGATCCAGAAACTTCGCCATTCATCCTCCGCAATGATGCTGCCCCGCGCAGCTCATTGAGAGGCTGCGCGGGGAGTATTCGGTTCGTCAGTCGGGTTACTTGCCCCAGACTTCCTTGGACACGTCGATAACGAGCTGCAGCTTCGCCCACTGCTCTTCCTCGGCCAGCGTATTGCCTTCCTCGGTGGAGGCGAAGCCGCACTGGGGGCTGAGGCAGAGCTGATCAAGAGAGGCGTACTTCGTGGCCTCATCAATGCGGCGCAGCAGCGTGTCACGGGTCTCCAGCACGCCGGTCTTCGAGGTCACGAGGCCCAGGATCACGGTCTTGCCCTTGGGCAGGAAGCGCAGGGGCTCGAAGCCGCCGGAGCGATCGTTGTCCCACTCGAGGAAATAGCCGTCGATGTTCAGCTTATTGAACATCAGGTCGGCGATCGGCTCATAGCCGCCTGAGGAGATGAAGGTGGAGCGGAAGTTGCCGCGGCACACATGCATGGTCGCGGCGAGGTCGGCGGGCTTGTTCTCGAGCGCCGCGTTGATCATGCCGACATAGATTTCGCCCTGCTTTTCCGGATCGTCGCCGCGGGCAGCCAGCATCTCGCGCTGCTGGGGATCGCAGAGGTAAGCGAAGCTGCAATCGTCGATCTGGATATAGCGGCAGCCGGCGGCGTAGAAGCCGTTGATCGCCTGCTTATAGGCCTGTCCGAGGTCGTGATAGAACTCGTCCATGGTCGGGTAGACGCCCATGTTGATCATGCTGCGGCCGCCGCGATAGTGCAGCATCGAGGGGCTGGGAATGGCCTGCTTCGGGGTCTTCGTCGTATTGGCGGCGAGGAACTTGAAGTGCTCGATATGGGGATGGTGCTTTGAGCCAAGCTTGCCGGTCACGCGCGGCGCCTTGGGCTTGGTCTGCACGCCGGTGAACTGGATGCCCTGATCGACTTCGATCACGTTGACGCCATCAAGCTCGCCGATGAAGTCCATGTGCCACCACGAGCGGCGGAACTCGCCGTCGGTGATGGCTTCAAGGCCGATGGCCTCCTGCTTTGCGACGATCTTCTTGATCTCGGCGTCCTCGACGGTCTTCAGTTCGTCGGCGGAGATCTTGTTCGTGAAGAACTTCTCGCGGGCCTCCTTGAGGGGCGCTGTGCGCAAGATGGAACCGACATGGTCGGCGCGGAAAGGCGGCGTTTTGCGCATCATGGTTGGGTCCTTTCAATCAGGCCCTGGTGGCCGTTGGCGTACGCTCGGCGACGCCGAGCAGATTGGCGAGGGTGGTGGCGTCGTCCGCGAGGTCGGCGCTCTTACCCTGGTAAGCGATCATACCGCGATCGAGAATGATCGCGGTATCCGTCAAAGGCAGAATCTTGCGCGGGCTCTGCTCGACGATGATGGCGGCGAGCTTCTCCTCACGCACGATCTTGCGCAGAGCCGCGAGCAATTCATCGACGATGATTGGCGCAAGGCCCTCGGTAGGCTCGTCGAGCAGGAGAACGCGCGGGTTGAGCGCCAGCGCACGGCCAATGGCGAGCATCTGTTGCTCGCCGCCCGAGAGCTGATCGCCCATGTTGCGGCGCCGTTCGGCAAGGCGCGGGAACATGGCGAATATGCGCTCCATCTCCCACGGCCCCTTGGTCGCGACCGCCGTGATGTTTTCCTCCACCGTCAGCGACTTGAAGATGTTGCGCTCCTGCGGCACCCAGCCGACGCCCGCGAGCGCCCGCTGGTCAGGCCGCATGCGGGTGATGTCCGCGCCGCCGAGACGGATGGTTCCGGCCCTGCGCCGTGTCAGCCCCACGATGGTGTTGATGAGCGTCGTCTTGCCCGTGCCGTTGCGCCCGAGCAGGGCCAAAGCCTCGCCTTCCGCCAGCTTCAGCGAAATGTCAGTGAGCACGACCGCCTCGCCATAGCCGGCGCAGATGCCTTGGAGTTCGAGAAGATCAGCCATGACCGACATCCTCCTCGCCAAGATAGACCTGCCGCACTCTGGGATCGCGCGCGATCTCCTCGGCGGTTCCCTCGCAGAACAGCGCGCCGTTCACCAGAACTGAAATCGTCTTGGCGAAGCGGAAGACGAGATGCATGTCGTGTTCGATGAGGACCAGCGCGACGGAATCTGGCAGACGCGCGACCACGTCGAGGATCTGCTCGCGTTCGGATTCCGGCACGCCCGCCGCAGGCTCGTCCAGCAGCAGCAGTTTGGGCTTGGCCGCCAGCGCAAGGGCGATTTCGAGCAGGCGTTGCTTGCCATAGGGCAGGGCGCCGACGCGGGACTCGCGCACGTCGCCAATGCCAAGTGTGTCAAGCAGCGCGCAGGCTTCATCCACGATGTCGGCGCGGGAGCCCAGCGGCTTGAACCATTCGGAGGCGGCGTTCTCGCGTTCGCTGATCGCCAGCACCACCGACTCGAGCGGCGTTAGATCCGCGAAAAGTTGGTTGATCTGGAAGGTGCGCGCGATGCCTGCGGTGGCCCTGCGGCGCACGGACCAGCCGGTGATGTCCTCGCCCTGAAACAGGATCTTGCCCGAAGTCGGCGTAAGCACGCCGGTCAGCTGATTGACGAAGGTGGTCTTGCCCGCGCCATTGGGGCCGATGAGCGCGTGGCGCGCGCCTGCGGGCAGTTGGAAGCTCACATTGTCGGTGGCGATGATGCCGCCGAAGCTCTTGCAGAGCCCCTGGGTCTCAAGCACGAAGCTCATGGCGCGTCTCCCTTGCGGGTCATGCGGTCTCGCCAGCCTTCGAGCAAGCCGATCACGCCACCGCGCACGAAGAGCACCAGCAGCACCAGCACGAGGCCCAGCCAGAACTGCCAGTATTGCAGGGTGATGCCGCCGATCACGTCCTGCATCACGCGGAAGAGGCCAGCGCCGATGAGGCCGCCATAGAGATAGCCGGCGCCGCCGAAGACGAGGATCAGCAGGGCGTCGGCCGAGCGGTGGAATGCGATCATGTCCGGCGAAGCGGACTGCGTCGTCTGCGCAAGCAGTGCGCCTGCAACGCCCGCGATGGCGGCTGCTATCGTATAGATGGCGATCAGACGCGCATTCACGGGAACGCCGATGGCGCGGGCGCGCAATGCGTTGCCCTTGATGGCTTTCAGCGAGAGGCCGAAGGTCGAATTCACGATGCGGCGCGAGATCCAGAAGCAGATGAAGAGCACCGCAAGGGAATAGAGATAGGCCGTGCGGCCCCAGAGGTCGAAGTCCCACTGGCCGAGGACCGGGCCCATGATGACGCCCTGCAACCCATCCGCGCCGCCGGTGAGCCAGCGCATCTGGTTGGCGAGTTCGGCGAGGATCAGAGCGACGCCGAGCGTCACCATGAGGCGGGTGAGATCGGAGCCGCGCAGCACGAGAAAGCTTGTGATGAAACCTGCAAGCCCACTCACCGCCGCCGCCGCTGCAAGCCCGATCAGCGGGTCGCTGAGCGGAAAGGCGCCCATGCCGGCCTTGGCCATGATGCCCGCGACATAGGAGCCGAGCCCGAAGAAGGCGCCCTGGCCAAGGGTCACGACGCCCGCATAGCCGAGCACCAGATCAATCGACAGGGCGAGCAGGCCGAGGCTGATGATTTCGCTAAGCAGCATCAGGCGCGTCGGAATTCCCGGAATGAAATCGCCGAAGATGAAGAACAGGCCGATGGCGGCGAGCCAGAAGAGGACCTCGTACCAGCGCCAGCCCGCGCCTGCGAGCATGCGCGCGCCAGCGCCATCTCCCGGTTTAGTTGGTTGCGTCATGCTCATGCGATGACCTCGAAGTTGCGCGCAGTGATCATCGGCTGGCCTTCGTGAAGAGGCCTTGCGGACGCAGGATCAATACGGCGACCATGATGGTGTAGATGATGAAGCCGCCGACGGCGGGCACATAATATTTGCCCGCGACATCCGCGACGCCCAGAAGCAGCGAGGCGAAGAAGGGGCCTGTGATGGTGGTGGCGCCGCCGACTGAAATCACGATCAGGAAGTAGATCATGTATTTCAGCGGAAAGGTCGGATCCATGCTGATGATGCCGGTCGAAAGCGCGCCGCCAAGACCCGCGAGGCCAGAACCGAACGCAAAGGTGATGGCGAAGATCTTCGTGACGTCGATGCCCATGCCGCGGGCGACGCGGCCATCGTCGACCGCCGCGCGCAGGCGGCTGCCGAAACGGGTCTTTGACAGGACGAATTGCAGGCCGATGGTCAGCAGGCCGCAGAGAATGATGGTGAAGATGCGGTAGACGCCGATGCTGGCGCCAAGAATGGTCACGCGCCCTTCAAGCGAAGGCGGCAGATTGATGGTCTGCTGGTTCGCGCCCATGAAATAATCGACCACCGCCGTCGCCATGAAGACGAGGCCGATGGAGAAGAGCACCTGATCGAGATGGCTCTTTGTGTAGAGATGCACATAGAGCGTGCGCTCGAGAATGACGCCGAGCAAAGCTGAAAAGAGGAACGCTGCAGGCAGGCCCCAGTAAAAGGAAATGCCGTGGCGGTTCATCATCACGATGGTGAGATAGCCGCCCGCCATGGCGAAGGCGCCGTGGGCGAGATTGATGAAATTCATCAGGCCGAGCGTCACGCAAAGGCCGATGGCGAGGACGAACAGCAGCATGCCATAGGCGACGCCGTCGAACAGAATGGTCAGCACGCGCAGTCCCCGTCAAAAGAGGGAGCCGGGCCGCTTAAGGCCCGGCTCGATCAGCTTACTTGTGGGTGGGGTCCTTTACGGGACCGGTCGCCTCGAACTCCACATTGTAGAGCTCGCCATTCTTGCGCTCGACCTTGCGGATGAACATCGGGGGAATGGCCTCGCGGGTATTGGCGTCGATCTCCATCGGGCCGCGCGGGCTCATCCACTTCTGGCCCTTCATGGCGTCGACGAGCTTCTGCCCGTTGGCGTCGCCCTTGGTGGCGTTGAGGGCGCGATAGATCACGTCCATGCCGTCATAGGCCGCGACCGCCATCATGTTGGGGCGCAGGTTGTTGTTCACCTTCTTGAAGGTCTCGACGAAGGCCTTGTTCTCGGGCGAGTCATGGTCCGCCGAATAGTCATGCGAGGTGACCATGCCGAGCACCGCGTCGCCCATGTCGTTGAGCAGATCGTCGTCGGTCACGTCGCCGGTGGCGATGACGCGGATCTTGGAGCCCGCGAAGTCGCGGTCGATGACCTGCTTCATCAAGGTCGCGCCCTGGCCCGAGGGCACGAAGAGGAAGAGCGCGTCAGGCTTCAGATCCTTGGCCTTCTGCAGGAAGGCCGCGAAATCGGGGCTGGCGAGCGGCGCGCGCAGGGCGTCGAGCACCTTGCCGCCGGCTTCCTCGAAGCGCTGCTTGAAGAACTTCTCGGCGTCGATGCCCGGCGCATAGTCGGACACCAGCGTCACGGCGCTCTTGATGCCGTTCTTGGCGGCCCAATCGGCGATCGGGAAGGTCATCTGCGGCATGGTGCGGCCGACGCGCACGAAATA
>CANGOK010000094.1 GCA_947455285.1 Beijerinckiaceae bacterium
CCTCGCCCGTGTCGCGCCCCGTGACGGGACGGTGCTGCACGCCATCTTCCAGAACATGCCCGTGCTGCAGGCGATCGGCTCGCAGGGCGTTGAATTCGACGTGCGCAAGTTTGGTTGGATCGGCAACACCACCAATAGCCCCAATGTCATCAACTCCTGGCACACGACCGGCATCAAGACCATTCAGGACGTGATGGAGCGCGAACTCGTGGTCGGCGCCCCGGGCGCGGCCTCGACCTCCTACATCTATCCCGCCGCGCTCAATGCGCTGGTCGGAACCAAGTTCAAGATCGTCGCGGGCTATCCCGGCGGCAACGACGTCAATCTCGCCATGGAAAAGGGCGAAGTCGGCGGGCGCGGATCCAATAGCTGGGCCTCGTGGAAGAGCGGCCATCCCCATTGGCTTGCGGAGAAGAAAATCACCATCCTCGTCCAGATCGGCCTGCAACGGGCGCCTGATCTCCCAGATGTGCCGCTTATGTCGGAACTGGCCAAGAACGAGGAGGACCGGCAGGTTCTCACCTTCATGTCAGCAGACATGGGCATATCGCGTGCTTTTGTGACCACTTATGACGTGCCCCCTGCCCGCCTCGAAGCCCTGCGCGCCGCCTTCGACAAGATGGTGAAGGATCCGGATTTCCTCGCAGAAGCCGACAAGATGAAGATGGACATCGCTCCGACCACGGGCCTTGAGGCGCAGAAGGTGGCCGAGAGCATGCTCTCCATGCCGCCCAATATCGTCCAGCGCGCCAAGGTGCTGTTCGAGCCGGGGAAATAAACCATGCTGCGCCGCGCCTTTATCGCCATCGCTGGTCTTGTCTCGACCTGTGGCGCTGAGGAGGCGCGCGCAGACGCCGCCGATTTCTATCGGGGCCGCACAGTGCAATTCTATATCGGCAGCGCGCCCGGCGGCGGCTACGATTTTTTCGGTCGGCTGATCGCACGTCATTTCGGGCGCTTCATTCCCGGCAAGCCCAATGTTGTTCCGGTGAACATGCCGGGCGCGGGCGGACTGAAGATGGCTGGCTACCTCTACACCATCGCGCCGCGCGACGGTTCGGCGCTTGGAATCCTCGCCCAGACCGCGCCATTGGAGCAGGCCTTTGGCGCGCCGGGAGTGCAGTTCGACGCAGCGCGCTTCACCTATATCGGCCGCGTCGCCCCTGCGGTCGAGGTGACCTACACTTGGAACACGTCGCCCACCCGGACTTTGGAAGATGCGCGCCAGCGCGAGACCGTGATGGGCGGGGCGAGCCCTGACACCAATACCGTCATTTATCTCAACGTGCTCAACGCGTTGGCGGGCACCAAATTCAAGATCATCAGCGGCTACCCCGGCACCGCCGAACTCAATGTCGCTCTGGAGCGCGGAGAGATCGAAGGCACGACCAAGACATGGGAGGCATTCCGCGCGGAGAACAGCGCCTGGCTTGAGAAGGGACAGGTGCGGATCATGCTGCAATACGCCCTGAAGCGCGCGCACGACCTGCCCGACACGCCCCTGATGATCGAGCTTGGCCGCACGCCGGAGGAGCGTGAGGCCCTTCGCTTCTTCGCCACCGGCAACGAACTGGGACGCGGCGCCATGACCACGCCCGACGTACCCGCTGAGCGCACGGCCGCCCTGCGTCAGGCCTTTGACGCCATGGTGAGAGATCCCGAATTTCTCGCCGAGGCAGCCCAGCGCAAGATCGACGTCGATCCAATGGGCGGAGAGGATGTCGCCGGTCTGGTGCGCGCGATTCTCAGCGCCCCGCCTGCGATCGTGGAGCGGGCGAAGCAGGCGCGCGAAGGACGTTGATTCGCCTCCTGTTCCTTTGATTGAAGGATTAGCCCAAAGAGGCGTTGCGCGCTTGCGTGCCCCAACCCCTTACAAATCAATAGCCTAAGCCTTTTCGGCAGACCACTTGCGGAACGCACCGCGAACATATAGTGTTCGTTCACGCTTTGTTTAAGCGATTCCCGCAGTCTTCGAGACGGATCGCCGTTTGCGAATCTCTGCGCGCCGGCCACCGGGACGGGACCTTCGAGAGGACGCCATGCTGACCAAAAAACAGAGCGAGCTGCTTCGCTTCATCAACGAGCGGCTCAAGGAAGACGGGGTGCCCCCCTCCTTCGACGAGATGAAGGAGGCGCTGGACCTGCGCTCCAAATCCGGCATTCATCGCCTGATCATGGCCCTTGAGGAGCGCGGATTCATCCGCCGCCTGCCCAATCGTGCGCGCGCGCTCGAAGTGCTCCGCCTTCCCGAATCCGCCACGCCTTCTCCGGGCGCGCGCGGGGGCAAATTCTCACCCTCGGTCATCGAAGGCGATCTTGGCCGTATCCGCCAGACGCAGACAATCCCCCTGCCCGGCGACGATAGCGGCGCCGTGTCGATCCCCGTCATGGGCCGTATCGCTGCAGGCACCCCCATCACCGCCATCCAGAGCCGCAGCCACACCATCGGCATGCCTGCGGACATGCTGGGTCAGGGCGATCATTTCGCGCTTGAAGTGCGGGGCGACTCCATGATCGAGGCCGGCATTCTCGATCAGGACGTGGTCATCATCCGCAAGCAGGATACAGCGGAGACTGGCGACATCGTGGTGGCGCTCATCGACGATGAGGAGGCGACCTTGAAGCGCCTGCGCAAGCGCGGCGCCTCCATCGCACTTGAAGCGGCGAACCCCGCCTATGAGACCCGCATCTTCGGGCCTGACCGGGTCCGTATCCAGGGGCGTCTCGTCACCCTGATCCGGAAGTACTGATCAACGGAAGGGCGGATCATGTTCCTGATCCGCCTCATCCGTAAATGCTTCGGACTGGACAGATCGCCCAAGCGGCGCTCCATTGGGCGCACGTTCCAACTCGCGAATGGGTGCAGGCGACCATGGGCGGTTTTCGCTTCGCCCGCGCGCCGTTCGCACAAACACCTCGCTATCTTGAAGGCGCAGCAGCACCGCTCCTGTCGCCCGCAATCGGCCGATGTCGAATAGAAGTTCCGACGCGCAGCCCGATGGCGCTGGCAGGGACGACACGATGATGTCCGCGCGCCCGCAGTCCTGCGCGAAGGCGCGACGATCCAGCACCAGCGATAGGCTGCGCCCATCTTCGAGCGTCACAGCGCACCCTCCCAAATCACAACGCGGCCCATCTGGCCCCCCGGGTTTTTCCGCGTAAGCGACGCCATTCTGGGTGCGCGGCGACGCGCTCGCGGCGATCGCATCTGCTGCAGGGCGACCGTCTGCGTCCGCCCGCAGCCATTGCTCGACGCCGAAAGCGCTGGGGCGGCGTCCGAATGCTGCGAGCCTTCCGTCAACCATACGCGCCGCAGCCGCATCGCCGGTCGGCGCTATCGCGACATCGAACTCCTCGCCGGTCGCCGCGCCATAAAGACCTATGGCGGCAAGCGGCAGGGCCAGCAAGCGCATGGGCATACTGCGCCATAGAACAGCGCAGAGGACCGCGAGAGATAGAAACGGAAGCGCCCACGAGGCGAAGGCGTGAAGATGGACGGTCGCGCCGGGCAAGGCGCCGATCCAGCGTGCAGCCCAGAGAATGAAATTGATTCCGAGGCCCAGATAGGACCAAACCCAGCCATCGAGGCCGAGCGGATAGAGAAATGCCCCGATCAGCGCCCCCGGAACCGCGAAGAATTCGATGATGGTCAGTGTCAGCGGATTTCCGATGAGCACGTAGGGACTCAATTCGTGAAAGCCTGCCGCCATGAAAGAGGCGGTCGCGGTTGTGGCGCAGACGGTGGACAGCAGCATCGCCGCAGGTCCATGGCGCAGGCGCTCCAACGCCATGAGCAGCTTGTCGCTTCGATCGATGCGTGGGCGCATGGGCATCTTATCGATGGACCTTATGCGCTTGGCAGCATCCGCCCGCGCCTCCCAGATCGCGACCAACGCCGACACGGCCGCGAATGAAAGCTGGAAACTCGCGCCCAGCAGCGCCTCCGGTTCAAAGAGGACAATGACAAAAGCCGCTAGCGCCAGATTGCGCATACTGAAGGCGCGTCGGTCGAATAGGACGGCGCCAAGCATGATCAGCGTCATATAAAGGGCTCGCTCGGTCCCGGGGCGCGAGCCAGTGCCGACCGCGTAGACAATGGCGCCCAGCATGGCGAGCGCCGCCGCCCATTTCTTGATGGGATAATGGAGCGCCAACGTCGGCGAGAGCGCCAGAAGACGCCGCAGCCCCCAGAAGAAGATTCCCGCTACGAGCGTCATCTGAACGCCCGCGATGGTGATGATGTGGAAGATCCCGGCCTCGCGGATCACCTCGCGCGTGGGGTCATCCAGAAAATCGCGCTTGCCCGTGACCATGGCCGCGCCCACCGCGCCAGCCGGCCCCCCGATGCTGCGCTCGACACGTTTCGCCAAGGCGTTGCGCGCACGGTCGATATGGGCATAGAGGCGCAGGCCGAGATCGGCGGGCGTCGCCGGTGGCAAAGCGTCGATGCGTCCTGTCGCATTCCCCACCGCGCCGATCCTCGCGAAGAAAGCGTCGCGCGCAAAGTCATAGCCGCCGGGCATGGCGGCGCGCGCTGGCGGCAAAAGGCGCGCACGCATGGACACGTGGTCGCCGGCCTCGTGCATCATCGCTCGCTTCGTGGTCAGCCTTATGCGATAGGGCGTCGCCTCGGGCGCGAGCCCATCGATCGAAGTCAGTCGCAGAATGAAGCGCGCCCCTTCGCGTCGATGATCGACCTCTTCAAGAAAGCCCGTCACCTTCGCTATACGAATGCGGTCGAGCACCGGCGCCTCGACCCGCGCGGTGCGCAGCCCAGCGCTCGTAAGACCGCCAAAGAAAGCAGCGCAGGCGACAAAGGTTCGGAAGGCTGCAGGGCTGGAGCGGCAAAGAAGCGCCAGCATCGCGCAGGCGGCCATGAGGGCGAGGCAGAAGGGAAGCGAAGAATCCCGCTCCGCCGTGAGATGGACCACAGCCCCGGCGCCGGCACAAACGGGAACCCAGAGGAAGAGACGCCGCTCGTCGATTTCGAGCCTGATGGCGAGGGCATAGGATTCCCGCAGCCGCGCGAAACGTGCAGCGATCTCCCAGCCCTGCGGCGCGCCTGCAGCGCGCCCCCCCACCCCGACGATGACCGACATCGACGCACCGAAACGCTTGCTGAAAATAGCCAAGCTTAAGCGTTCGGGCGCCGTTACGTAAAGTAGCCGATCAGAGGCGCAGGCCAGCGCGCTTCATGCGCGGAAGCACTTCCTGAGAAAAATAAGGAAATTCCTTGAGATAATTCAGGAAAACCAGAGCTGATCCCGCCACGCCGATCGCCTCCAGCTTCGCCAACTCCTCGACGATGTCGTCGGGCGAGCCAACCAGCGGATACATTCCGGGAAAGATGCCTGGATATTTTCGCTCTGCCGGCTTCACGCTGGCGAGCACCGCCTTGTCGCTGACGCTATTGGCCTCGCGCGTGCTTTTTGAAAGCGTGCCCGCCTTCATGCGGCGGAAATATTCGAGCGCGCCCTGGTCGGCATGTTCGACAGCATAATAATGCGCATATTCCTCAGCCTCCTTGCGAGTCGGGCGGCAGACGATCTGCGTCTCCACATAGACATCCGTGCTGCGCCCATATTGCGCGGCAAGTCCTTGTTGCCGCTGCACCATGTCGCGCACCTGATCGACGCTGTGCATGGAGGAGAAAAGGATGTCCGCAGCCTGCGCCGCGAAGACCTGCCCATCCCCCGATTGCGCCGCTGACATTACAGGCGGGCTTTTCTGCACAGGGAGTGGGTCCGTGACCAGACCGCGCAATTTGTAGAATTCGCCGTCCCAGTCGAACTCGCCGCCGCCCTTCAACAACTTGTCATAGATGCGGAACCACTCGAGCCCCTTGGCGTAGCGAAGATCGGGGTCGATCGTCACGCCATGCATGTCGAATTCGTCTGGGTTCCAGCCGCAGACGACATTAATGCCGGCGCGCCCATGGGTGACGTGGTCAATGGTGGTGATCGCCTTGGCAGCGAAGGCAGGGGTCAGCAGCGACACATGGGCGGTGACGAAAAGACCGATGTTCTTCGTGATTGCGCCAAGGGCCGCGGCCTGCGTGAAGGTCTCGAAGGAGCGCCCCCACATATCGGCCTCGCCCCCAAGCCCGTGCCATTTTGCGATGGGCAGCAGAAACTCGACGCCCGCATCATCCGCCATTTTCGCGACTTCAGCGATCTCGTCCCAATCGGCGCGCCAGCGCTCGGGCGCCGAACTCAAGGTCATGCCGCCCGCGCAGTTGAGCCCGAACATGCCAAATTTGAAACGGTTCGCCCCGAAGAACGCGCCCATGGCTTTCCTCCAAATGTCATTTGGGCGCGGATGCTAGACGACCAAGCTTCCCCGTCAAGCAGGCGAGACCTTCGTCACCCTGTAGGTATGCACATCGCCGTCCGCATCACGGATAGAGACATATTCGCCGGGGGTGAAGGCGTGGGATTCGAAATGATAGCCAAGCTCCTCCTCGCCGGTGTTGCGAGGGTCGTAATCGAACGCCCAGGTCGCCCCACCGGCGCCGCCTGCGCGATGCCCGAGCAAGCCGCGTTCGACAATGTCGCCGCCTTCCAGCCGGTGAACGAAGCAGAGCGCACGCTGGCTGCGCCAACCTTCGACGCTGATATGTCCGGCGGCGTCGAGCGGAGCCACCAGATCGTAACCCTCTCCCGGCTCCCCTTCGGGGTGGCCCTTGGCGCGCGCCCGCTCAAGGCGAATCTTGCGCATGTGATAGCTGGTCGTCATCTGTCGCTCCGTAATGTTGCGTCGAAGCAGAGATAAGCTGCCGCTTGTTGGTCTTCCTTGACAAGCATCAAACCAAGTCGCGGTTCCCCTGCCCCGCGAACGCCCTAACTTGTCCATAGGAAGGCCCGCTTCGCAGACCAACGGTTAAGCCTATATTGGGAGTCTGCGATGCAGACTGAGTCTCGTTTTCGCCATACGGTCGGGATCCTGTCCGCGCATGAACAAGAAGCTGAGATGGCTCATCGGCGGCGTCGCCGTCGCTGCGGTGTTGGTTGGCATGGCGCCATGGACCTTTTCTGGGTCGGCCATGCGCAGCGAGCTTGCAGCTCAGGTGCGCGAGACCACAGGCCTCATCGCCGAGGCGAACGGGCGCGCGACGCTCGCCCTACTGCCCCGTCCGCGCATCAAGATCGAAGATGTGACGATCCACGATCGCGAGGGCAAGCTTCTCATCAAGTCCGCAGCGCTGCGCGGCAATCTGCGAGTTCTGCCTGCTTTCGCAGGGCGCATGGAACTCTCATCCCTGTCGCTCGCCGACGCCGAGATCGATGTCGACCTCGACGGCAAGCCGATGATCGATGAAGGCGCGATCGCGCGAGCCATCGAGGCGCGCTCGGAGACGCGGGAGGCCGCCGCGGCCGACAAGGCGCGCCTCGCCAGCCTTGCGATCCATAACGGAACCGCGCGACTGACGCGCGGCGGCGCTCTCGTCAGCAAGCTTGATAAAATCGATGCGACGCTTGATTGGCGCAGCCTCAATCGCCCCGCTGGCCTTAGGGCGACCTTCACTTGGTCTAACGAACAGGTGGATTTGACGGCCTGGCTTGGCCAACCTGCGCAGGTATTGCGTGGCGAGGCTTCGCCTGTGTCTCTGCGTCTGGAATCCGCGTCCCTTACGCTCAACGCCGATGGGATCGCCACAGGCGGGGCCGCTCCCTCCTATGCCGGCAAATTTCTGGCTGAGGCACCATCCCTGCGTAATGTCCTCAACCGAAACAATATATATTTACCCCTGCCCGGTGCCCTCGGCGCGCTTTCCCTGAGCGCCGACGCCCGCGCCACCCTTCGTTCCATTCAGCTCTCCGATTTGCAATTCAAGCTGGATGACGGCGCCTATGAAGGCGCAGTGATCATGTCGGCCTATCAGGGACGCCCGGCGTTGATGGGCACCCTCGCCACGAAGTCTCTCCAGATTGAGCCCCTTCTCGCCCAAATTCCAAGCCTGCGCGACAACGGCGGACGCTGGAGCGGGGCGCCTCTGCCAAGGCCTGACCTCGCGCGCGCGGACGTCGACCTGCGCATATCCGCCAACCGCGCCCAATTGGGCCGCACTGAGTTTCGCGACGTCGGCTTTTCAGTGCTCGTGGCTGGCGGCAAAGCTGAGGTCTCCATCGCCGAAGCCAAGGCCTTCGGCGGTTTGATCAAAGCGCGGCTCGGCGCGCAAGCATCCGCCTCGGGCGTCGGATATATCGTGCACGCCAACGCGGGCTTCGCGAAAGTGGACAGCGCGACCATGCTGGGCGAACTTTTTCGAAGCCAGACATTCTCAGGCGAGGCGACCGGAGACTTCTCCTTCACCGGCGAAGGCGCAACCATTTCTCAAGTGCTGAACTCCCTCCGCGGGACCGCGAACGTCGATCTCGCCAACGGCGACATTGCGGGAATCGATCTTGAAAACGCCCTGCGGCGGCTGGAGAAACAGCCCCTTTCGGTCGCCTCGACCATTCGCAATGGGCGCACCTCCTTCCGCACGGCGCAGCTCAATCTCGATGTCGCCACTGGCGTCGCGACGGTTCGCAAGTTCGAGGCTAAGGGCGCAGGCGTGGAGGTTACGGCTTCCGGCGCGGCCTCGATTGCGCGGCGGCAGCTCGATATCGCGATCCAGGCCCGACAGACCGGACGTGACGACGATCCGGCTGCGCCAAAGCTATCCATGGATCTGAGGGGCAATTGGGACGAGCCCAATCTCGTCATTGACGCCCAGAGCCTCATCCGTCGCTCGCAGGCGGCTGCGCCCCTGCTGCGCAGCCCCGCGCAACAAACTATGCCCGACGCCCCCGGCCGGTAAGCCCAAGCGCCCAACCCGCGAGCAGAACGAGAGCGACCGACGCGATCAAGATGGTGGAGATGGCGTTGATCTCCGGCGTCACGCCAAGGCGCACCTGCGAATAAATGCGCATGGGCAAAGTCGTCGACCCAGGCCCCGAGGTGAAGCTGGCGATGACGAGATCGTCTACCGAGAGAATGAAGGCGAGGCCATAGCCCGCGAGAATGGATGGGGCCGCCAGCGGCAGTGTCACGCTAAGCAAAGCGCGCCCCGGCGTCGCGCCAAGATCCATGGCGGCTTCTTCGAGCGAGCGATCCAGCGTCACGAGACGCGCGTGGACAACGACCGCCACGAAGCACATGCCAAGCGTCGCGTGGGCCACGACCACGGTCCAGAAGCCGCGGGGTATGTCGAGCGCCACAAAGAGCAGCAGCAACGACAGGCCCGTGATGACCTCGGGCATGACCAGCGGCGCATAGATCATCGAAGCGAAGGCGATGCGTCCCTTGAAGCGTCCGAACCGCGTCAATGCAATTGCGGCGCAGGTTCCAACGACGGTCGCCAGAAGCGCCGACATCAGCGCCACACGGAGGCTCATCCAGGCGCTGGCGATGAGCTGGTCGTTTTCGAGCAGCGAGACATACCAGCGCGTCGAGAAACCGCCCCAGACCGTAACGAGCCGCGAGGCGTTGAAGCTGTAGAGCATCAAGAGCGCGATGGGCGCGTAGAGAAATGCGAAGCCTAAGAGCAACGCGGCGCTGCGGATGAGGCTGGGTTTGTTCACGACCCCGCCTCCGCCATCTGACTGCGCTCATAAAGCGCCATAGGCCCGACCAACAGGCCAAGCAGAACCACCGCCACCGCGGATGCTGCGGGCCAATCGCGGTTATCGAAAAACTCCACCCAGAGCGTGCGCCCGATCATCAAAGTATCGGACCCGCCCAAGAGGTCGGGGATGACGAATTCGCCGATCGCGGGGATGAAGACGAGCAGGCATCCGGCGATAACGCCAGACGCTGACAGCGGAACGGTGACGCGCCAGAAAGCGGCCAGCGGCGGAGCGCCAAGATCGGCTGCGGCTTCGATGAGTTCAGGCGGCTGGCGTGCGATGGCATTGTAGAGCGGCAGCACCATAAAGGGCAGATAGGAATAGACGATGCCGATCACGACAGCTGTATCGCTGGCGAAAATATGCAGGGGCTCGGAGATTAGGCCGAGCCTCAGCAATGCGTGGTTGAGCAAGCCCTCGTCCTTGAGGATCGTGATCCAGGCGTAGACGCGGATTAGGAAACTCGTCCAGAAGGGCGCGACGGCGAGCACCACAAGAATGGGCCGCAAGCGCAATGGCGCGCGGGCCATGGCGTAGGCCAGCGGATAGGCGACCGCGAGCGTGAAGAGCGTGGAGATCAAGGCGAGGCGCAGCGACGAAAGATATGCCTGCGCATAGAGCCAATCGTCCGCGAGGCCTGCGTAGGCGGAGAGGCTCAACTCGGCGAATTTCCTGAGGGCTTCCCACCCATCGGCAAAATCGAAGACCGGTTTATATGGCGGCTGCGCTATGGCCGCCTCGGACAGCGAAATCTTCACGACGATCAAAAACGGGATCATGAAGAAGACGATCAGCCACGCCCATGGCGCGCCAAGCACCAGCCGTTCGGCGAGCGAGCGGTGCGCCTTCATGCCGGCAGCACCCGCGCAGCCTCAGGCGCAAAGCTGAGGCGCACTTTTGAGCCACGTTCGGGCATTTGTGCGGCGTCGGCGCCAAAACGCGCCACCTTGACCAAAG
>CANGOK010000095.1 GCA_947455285.1 Beijerinckiaceae bacterium
AGGTGTCGAAGGACGTTGGCGTCGACGACGTCATCCTGTGGGGCGGTCCGGGTTTCCACATCGTTCAATATCCCCTGCGAAACCGCAGTCTTTTCAACATTGTCGCAGTCTTCCAGACCGAGAATATCTATGAGCGCGCCGACGAGGAGACCTATCGGCGCGTGTTGATGGACACCTATGCCTCTGCTCATCCGCGCATGCATGAAATGCTCGCCATGATGGACTTGAAGCGCAGGTGGGTGATCGCGGACCGCGACCCCATTCGCAACTGGAGCGACGGGCGCGTAACGCTGCTGGGCGACGCCGCGCATCCCACCCTGCAAACCTTCGCGCAGGGCGCCTGCATGGCGATCGAGGATGCCGTCATCCTGGCCGAGTGCATCGATCTGACGAACGGCGATTTCGCCAGCGCCTTCAAGACCTATGAGCGCGCACGCTGCCTGCGCACTGCGCGCATTGTGCTTGAGAGCCGCAGCATCTGGGAATTTTACCACCTGCGCGGCATCGCAGCGGATGTCCGGAATGAAGCTTGCGCGGGCAAGACGGAAGATGACTACTTCCGTTGCCTTGCCTGGATCTACGACGGGGTGCGGCCGCCGAAGGTTGCGGTGTAATCAACGAATCGCGATTTTCACCCCTCTTCCTTTTCGCAAGGGGGAGGGGAAGATTTAAGATAATTATTTCAAACAGTTAGCGTCGTTCAGGCTTCCGCCTCCGCCCCCTGCTGGCCTGCGTCGGCGAGACGACGCCATGAGGTCACGTCCTTCACGACATAGCCATAGCTGGTGCGCTGGACGAGTTCCTTTTCCTCAAGCCGCAGAAGCTTGCGGCGGAGGGTTTCGCGGGGAATCACGAGGAATTCGGAGAGCGAGAGAATGTTCACCGGCTTGACGAACATCATGGGCCCCTGAGTGGGGTCGAAATTCAGGCGCCCCAAGCCGAAGAAGATGATGATTTCGTCGAATTCGATCCCGAACCGACCCTTCAGGCTGATCATGATCCTGAAGAAGCGGGAGGCGAATCGGGCCGAGGCCATCATGTCTGATTTCTCGGGCAACCTCTGATGCTCCCGCGATGTCTGTGAACAGCGAACAGGGCCGCTGAGAGCGCGACGGTAAAAGATCAATCGGCGCGTTTCAAGCGGCGGCTGTGACGCCCATCCTGACCTGAGACAATAAAAAAACCCCGGCGATTTCTCGCCGGGGCCTCGATGCAGCCGTTAGGCTGAAATCGATTAGAAGGTGCGCTCGACGCGCAGCTTCGTGGTGTAGTTGTTGACGCTGAGGCCAGGCGAACCAGCAGCCACGAAAGCGGCGGTCGGGTTCTGCATGGAGCTCTTCAGGCTCGCGTACTGAACTTCGAGACCAATGTCGAAGTCCTTGGCGGGGGAGTAGATGATCGAACCAGCGACTTCCCAAACCTTGCCCTTGCCCCAGGTGGTGGCGACGGTGCTGGTGGGGGGGGTCATCTCGACATAGCCAGCCGAGAAGTTCGAACGCCACTGGGCAGCCCAGTAGTGGGTCGCGGCCATGGCGACGTTCCAGCCCGTGGTGCCGTCATAGACGTTGGGGCTGGCAGCCGTGCCGGCGCCGCTGACCAGAACCATGTTCGAGTCGTTGCGGATCACGCCACCGTTGATGCGCTTGGCGGAAGCCGAAGCGAGGGTGCTCAGGCCACCGGCCGAGAGCAGACCGCCGAGAGCGCCGTCAGCATAGTTGGCGGTGAACCAGACCTGGTCGCCAGCGGCGATCATGGGGAGCTTGAAGCTCACGGTCGCGCCGATGGAGTAGCTGCTGTAGGTCTTGTCACCCACGCCAGCGTCAACCTTCGCGCGGTCGAGCGAGTTGTTGCCAACGAGGCCGTGGATGGCCGCGAAGCCCCAAGCCTGGTCCATGCGAACGTTAGCGACGACGTTAGCGACGGTCGAAGCCTTGTCGAAAGCGGTCTGGTTGTAACCGAAGTCGGTGCGGTCTTCGAGGGCGACAGTGGCGGAGATGCCGCCGCCGAGGCTGGCGGTGTAGGCGATCTGCTTCATGCCGTTCGGGAAGCCAGCCCAGGGGTTCGCATTGTAGATCTGCGAGGGCATCATGGCGTAGTTTTCGGGAGCGACACCGAAGGTGAAGCCAGCCCACTGAACCATGGCGGACTCGATCGAGATGCCGGTGGTGGCGCCGTCAGAGTTGGTGAACGTGCCCTTGTCAGCGCCAGACTGGTTGCGAACGCCGCTGGTGTTGGCAGCGCGCAGACGCACGAAGGTGCGGGCGGCGCCCATGGCGGTGGGGGTGCGGGCGTCGACGTCGATGCGGCCGCGGATTTCGTAACCAGCGGTCGAGACAACGTCCTTCGACTGGCTCAGGGCGCCGGTGGAGGCGCTGTACTGGTTGGTGGCGGGAACGTACTGGTATTCAGCACGGACATAGCCGCCGAGCTTCACGCAGGTCTCGGAGCCGGGGATGTAGAAGAAGCCGGCGCCGTAGGCGTCGCAAATCTTCACGTAGGTGGCGGGGGCAGCCTTCTTCGAGGGAAGATCGGCGGCCTGAGCGCCGGCGACGGCGACGAGGCCAGCGGCGGAGCCGAGCAGAAGGCTCTTGAAGAGCGTCATGGAAAACCTCCAGATTAAAAGACCTAAAGGAACAGGTCGCTTTGCTTCCCGATCCTTTCCCTGACCCCTGCCTACCGCATTCACGAGCGGCGGAAGCCCGAGCGCCAACGACTTTGTGTCGTGTGCATCCGTAGACATTAGCGGCGCCGTTAGGTCATGTTGGGCATGCTCGCCCATATTGGGCATTGAGGCCCTTCTGTGGCGGCCAGTTACTCAAAAGCCACATTTTGACCAGCCGTAAATAAATTCTGCCTAAAAATTAAGCAATATGCCTCCGCGGTGAGGCCTCCAACCCTTAATAAGGGGTAAATTTACCACGCGATCAGGTGGTTAGCCGGCGCGGCCTGTGGACAGTTCGATTATCAGGCCGGACCTGCAAGTGCCAGTGGGGCGCTCTGAAGCCTCGCCACGCTCCTCTGAATCAAGCGGCGGGTCACGGCGTGGGCGTCCTGTCGGGCGGCTTCTACGTCAAGGCGGTCGAGAAGGCTGCGAACCTCTGTTGATCCCGCGCCTCCCATCGAACGGCAGGCTTCCTGGACCCTGGCGATCAGGTTGCGCGAAAGACGCGCGTCCGCTGGTCGGTCGCTTTCCAAGGTCTCATCCTGCGCCGTCAGCGCCGCCTTGAACACGGGCTCCAAGTCCGCAGGCATCAGGGCCCGGGCGTAAAGCGCTGAAAAGGCGCCGCCCTCATGATCATTTACGAAAGCGCCGACGCGGGCGAAGGGCATGCCTGACAGTTCAGCCAAAGCCGCTATGAAAAGATAGCGATCGCCGGAAAGCAGGGCGCGCAGCATTAAAGAAGGCGTCAACCTCTGGGTCCCCCGAAGGCGTCGCGCCATTTCCACGCAGGCGTCGAGCGGGTCATCGCGACCTTGCTCAAAGGTGACGGCGACCGTGGCCTTCTCGGTAACCTCGCGATACAAGCGCTCCGCCCTGTCCTTATGGAGCCACCCTGCCTCTGCTGCGATGGCGGTCAGGTCTTTCGCGGCGAGATCGATCAGATCGGCTTTGATGCAGGCCGGCAGTTGCTGCCTCATCAGCATCGCTTCGCGTAAGTCCCTGTCTGCGCCAAAGCGGTCAATCATCTGGCGCAGACTGAAGTCCGGCACATCTGCGCCTGCGTTTTCCGCAAGCGCGATGAGCGCCTCAACTTCGCCTTTCGCAGCAAGAGCCGCGCTCACTGCTGCGGAAAGCGATGGCCGGGCGGCGACGGAGCATTGGACGGCGGCATCGCCCCGCATGGCGCAATCGATGAGGTCCTCATCCCTCAGAATTGGCGAGCGGCCAAGAACGACAGTTGCGATGCTGGGTTGGTCGTTGGCGAGCGCGATCAAGCAGTGACGAGGCGCTTCCACGGCGCTGGCGAAAGCTTCGGCGAGGGCTAGGCGCACCTGGGGAGCGGGGTCATCGAGCATGCCCGTCAGCGCCGCCTCCGCCTCGGCGCGCATGTCATCGGTCATGGAGGAATAAAGATAGGCGAGGGCGAGGGTTCGAACGCCTTCGGCCTTTTGTGCGGGGGAAACGATCTGGGACCACGCCAGAAAGCGGCGCACGATCATGACGATGACTCCACTCTACCCTGCCAGTTGCGCCGGCGATCGGGTTTCATCCATCGTTAGCGTGCCTTCAAATAGTTAAGTTCATGTTATGGTGAGAGGGTGAAGCAGGCTGGGCTCCGAAAGAATGAGTCGCGCATGGCGGCCCCGAGCGGTATCGAGGCTTCCTGGAGGTGCAAGCCATGCGGTCCCTGCTTCTGGTTTCCTGCAATGATCCCGACGCACTCGCGGTCGCGCTAGATAGCGGGGCAGATGCGCTCGTTCTGGATTTGGAGGCGGCCGGTTCAAATAGTGGGCGCGAGACTGCGCGTAATTTCATTATGGACGCGCGCCGCCAGCAAAGAAGGCTGCGCATTTTCGTACGCATAAACGGACTGGACACCGATCAGGCGGATCTTGATCTCGACGCGGTCATGCCTGCGGGGCCGGATGGAATTGTCCTGGCCCGGTCGCGCTCTGGCGCGGATGTCCAGCATCTCGGCGCCAAGCTGGCGGTGCATGAAGCGCAGAACGGTCTGCCGGATGGCGCCTGCGCGATACTACCGATCGTGACGCAAACTGCGGTCTCCCTCTTCGGGCTTTCCAGCTATGTGGGCGCAAGTCCGCGTCTCATAGGCCTTGCGTGGAGCGCTCAAGATTTTGCTGTCGCGCTGGGCGCGTCCGCTTTTAATTCGGTCGACGGCTACACGGCCCCCTGTCAGCTTGCGCGAACCCTGACCTTGGTCGGCGCGCGGGCCGCTGCGGTCGAGCCCATCGACACTGCTTTCGACGGCCATGATGAGGCGGCGCTGCGGCGTGACTGCGAAGCGGCGAGGCGCGATGGCTTCACCGCCAAGATCGCGCTCGACGCCGCGCAGGTGCGCATCATCAATGAAGCGTTCAAGCCTTAGCCGCCAGCCTCATTATTGCCTGCTCCAGCCGGGCGCTTGATGGAGAAGACCTCGTCGAGCACCGAATAGTCCTGATAGCCGCAGCGGGCGATCGGTTTCATGCGGGTGATCTGGACGATGCCGTTTTCGATGAATTCATCTTCGATATGAATGCCAATGACCTGACCCATGACGAGAAAGCGCGGCGTCAGCCCTTGGTCCATGTCGCGGAGCTGGAAAATATCGGTCACCTTGCATTCAAGCTGGGCGGGGCTTTCCTTGACGCGGGGCGCGCGCACCAGTTTCGAAGGCGCCATGGTGAGGCCTGTATGGGTGAATTCACTCTCGCCGCGCGCCAGAGGCGCCGAGCTTTCGCTCATCTGCCAGCGAAGATCAAAAGTCGCCATGTTCCAGACGAATTCGCCGCTGTCGCGCGAGAAGGTCATGGAATCTTTTTCACCTTCGCTGCAGAAGCCGACGAGCGGCGGCGCGCCTGAGAATGCGTTGAAGAAACTATAGGGCGCCAGATTGATGCGGCCCTCCCGGTCCATGCTGGAGATCCAGCCGACAGGACGTGGCGCAATCAGCGCCTTGAAGGGATCGTGAGGGAGAACGGTCTTGTCTCTTTTTCCGGGCTCGAAAAACATATGGATCGGCTCCCTTGGTCAGCCCTGATAGCGGCTTGTGATGGATGGCAATGCAGGCCGCACGCGATCTTCCGGCACGCCCGAGCTTTTGCCTATGTGAATGAAACCCGCGATTTTTTCATGCGGCGCAAGGCCAAGGCCCTCAAGCACGCGCGGATCATAGGAATACCACTGCGTCAGCCAGCTGGCGCCAAAGCCCATGGCGGTGGCGGCGGTGACGAGGTTCATGCAGACGGCCCCGGCCGATAGCGCCTGCTCCCATTCGGGAATCTTCACATGGGGCGCGGCGCAGGACACGACGCCTATCACAAGCGGCGCATGGGTTAGTCGCTTGCGTTCGAGCTCAATGCGATCGGGATCCGCATCGGGTTGGTCGGTTTTGAAGACCTCGGCGATGAGCCGCCCGGCTGCGGCGCGTCCCTCGCCTTCGAAGATGATGAAGCGCCAGGGAGCGAGCTTGCCGTGATCGGGCACGCGGGCGCCGATCGTCAGGAGCAGGTCGAGCTCGGCAGGCGATGGTCCGGGTTCGGATAGGGCCAGCGGGGGGACCGAACGGCGGTTGCGTAGAAGCTCAAGCGTGTCATCCCGGCGCAAATGCGTCACCTTAGGGCTGTGGGTCGATAATATGCGACCACCTTTACACCGGTTTGCATGAAAAAGGGCAGGGGGGCATGGGCGGGCGAATGTCGGCCATTGCGCCCGCGCCGGGGGGGCTGTAGAGCCTTTCATATGCTGGCGCTCCGTAAAAAAGGCCAAGCTTGGCCATTGACCCGATGGGCCGCGCTTCTTCCGGCGCTGGTCTTCTTTTGCCTGTTCGCCGGCCAAGTCCATGCGCAGACCACGCCTTCGGGGGCTGTGGTTGGGCGTACGCCGGCTCTTGAGCCCGGCAAGACGTTGCTTTCCCTTAGCGCCGCGTTCGGATCGGCCCGCGACCCAATTCGCACGGGCCTGCAATGGCGCGTCTATCAGGAGCGCGCCCAGGCGGATGGCAGCCATGTGCTGGTGGGGGAATCGAACGACCCCACGCCAGCTTTCACCATTCCCGATGGGGATTACGTGGTGCACGTGGCCTATGGGCTCGCCAGCGCCATCAAGCGCGTCGCCGCCGAGGGCAAGCCAAAGGTGGAGCGACTGCAGTTGAACGCAGGCGTGCTGCGGGTGAAGAGCCTGCTGGGGGATGCGGCGCTGCCGCCCAATCGCGTTTCGCTCGCCGTTTATGTGCCGGACCGTAGCGGCTCGGAGGCGAGGCTGATCGTGCCCAACGCCCGCCCCGGTGACTCGCTGCGCCTGCCCGAAGGCAATTATCGCGTCGTCTCGACCTATCTCGATAAGGACAGTTCGGGCTCGACTGGCGCGCCTGGTGCGCCGCCGAACGCCACTAATTCTGTCGTCAGCGCTGAGCTGCGGGTGGAGACTGGCCGTCTCATAGAGGCCAATCTGCGCCATCATGCAGCCACGCTTACGCTGAAGCTGGTGAACTCTCCGGGCGCCGAGGCTCTGGCCAACACCAGCTTTTCGGTGCTGACGCCGGGCGGCGACGTCATTCGCGAACTGGTCGGCGCCTTTCCCTCGCTGGTTCTCGCGGAAGGCGAATATGTCGTGATCGTCCGCCGGGACGGGAAAACCTTCCAGAAAACCTTCACCGTCCAGTCCGCCCTCGACCAGGACGTCGAAGTTATCGCAAAATAGCGCGGGCCAAACAGGGGACGCCGGATGCAGACCTTCTTCGTTGAGATCAAATGTGCGCTGGGCCGCACCTATGAGGTTGCGAGCGCCTTGGCCGAAGCTGAAATCGCCTCGGAAATCTATTCCATCGCGGGCAATTACGACATTCTGGCGAAGTTTTACGTCGAGAAGGATGCTGACATCGGCCATTTCGTCGGTGAAAAGGTGCAGCCGATCGCCGGCATCGTCGATACGCGGACGATCATCACCTTTAAGGCGTTCTGATCAGGATTGATCGAGCGCAAGGCGACTCGGACGCCGCCGCCCCCATGGTGGCTGAACCCCTGGGGAATTCAGCCACATGGCGACGAAACGTTTCATCACCGCGCTCTCGCTCTTGATCGGCCTTGCGGCGACGCCCGCTCGAGCCGCCGACGCCAATTCTGGCCAGCGCATCGCCACTCGCTGGTGCGCCGCCTGCCATATGATTTCGCCAGACCAGAAAGGCGGAAATACCGAGGCGCCAAGCTTCGCCTCTGTGGCGGCGCGCTATAATTCGAAAGAGCTGGCGCTGTTCCTGACCTCGCCCTATCCGCGCATGCCGAATATGACGCTCTCCCAGCCCGAGATCGCAGATCTCGTGGCCTATATCCGCACCCTCGGCCCCATGCGCGATGAACCCGCGCCGCTTGAAAAAGACGAGAAGCCGCCGGAGCCGCACAGGGGCTGAGGGTCAGCCGGTCTTGCGGCGGCGGGGTTTGGGGGCGGCGGTTGCGACACGTTCGCCCTTGGGCTGACGCTCGAAGCGGATGGCCCTGAATTTCGTGAAGTCGAGGTTCGACAGGTCTTGCGCGAGGAAGGCTTCGGCCTCCTCGTCGGTCGTCATCACCGGGACTTTATCAAGACGTTTGGCGACCATGCCGCTCAGCCTTCTTTGTGTCTCGCATAGCGCATCGCTTCTTCAATCGCCATGCGCACCTGTGTGACCCAGCTCACATCCTTTGCCACCAGCGCCTGCCGCTCGCCACCAGCCGAGCCGATCGCGAGTGCGTAAACCTTCACCGCTTTGGCGCCGCTTCCCGCCCATATCCGCAGTCCGCCCGACACGGCGAAAAGGAAAGCGAAAAACTCCGCCCCGCCGTCACGGCCAGATGCCGAAGTCGCAGCGCCAAGCAATCCAAGCGCACCCAGCGCTAGCCCGCTCCAGCCGACAACCTTGATCAGCGCGAGCACCCAGCCGTTCGGATTTGGCACCTCGCGTACGGCGAGCGAAGATATTGCGCGGATCGGATAGGATACGCCATCAAGCGTGGCCAATTCGACAGTCACGCGCACGCGAGAATCGAAAAATAACGGCTTATCCATGGCGCAGCCCTTGCCTAGTCCATTTGCATTCTAATCTAATGCAAAGGTCAAGCACAATAACCTTGTGTTTCGCGTTCGGACGAATTGGCGCTGAACGGGACCGTCAAAATAGATTTGTTTGAGGGATTGGATCGCTTTTGCGATTACTGTAGCCGACAAAAAAGCGCCGCCCTTTCGGGCGGCGCTCCAAATGATATCAAGCGTGCCTCAAGCCCGCTTCACATCCGGCGCGACAGCCTCATCGGCCAGCATAGCCAGCGCCTCGTCGAGCGACATCGCGGTCTGTTGCTGGGAGCCGAGGCGGCGCATGGAGATGGTGCGCTCAGCGGCTTCCTTCTTGCCGAGCACCAGCATGACGGGAACCTTCGCAAGGGAATGTTCGCGCACCTTGTAGGTGATCTTCTCGTTGCGCAAATCCGCCTCGACCCGCAGCCCGCGCTTACGCGCCGCCGCCACGAGCTCCATGGCGTAGTCATCAGCTTCCTGCGTGATCGTGGCGACCACGATCTGCAGAGGCGAGAGCCAAAGGGGCAGATGGCCTGCATAATGCTCGATGAGGATGCCCGTGAAGCGTTCCAGCGAGCCGAACATGGCGCGATGGACCATGACCGGTGTCG
Organism: Beijerinckiaceae bacterium; assembly: GCA_947455285.1. Lineage (GTDB taxonomy): Bacteria > Pseudomonadota > Alphaproteobacteria > Rhizobiales > Beijerinckiaceae > Terripilifer. Next base: position 9,322 of record CANGOK010000095.1, read on the forward strand.
TCTTCTCGCTGTCGGCGGAAATGTAGAAGGCGCCGAAACGGCCGGGCAGGTTGAAGTCGACCTGCGTCGTGCCGCACTGCCACTCGCGGCCGATGGCGTCGCGCAGGGTATATTCGAGCTTCGGCCCATAGAAGGCGCCTTCGCCCGGATTGACCCCGGTCTTCATGCCGCGTTCGGTCAGCACGTCGAGCACGCGGCCAAGGGCGGCTTCCGCCTTGTCCCATGCGTCGTCAGAGCCCACGCGCTTTTCCGGGCGGGTGGAGAGCTTCACCACCACATCCTCGAAGCCGAAATCCTTATAGATGGACATGATGAGGTCGTTGACCTTCATCGCCTCGTCCATGATCTGGTCTTCGGTGCAAAAGATATGGGCGTCGTCCTGCGTGAAGGCGCGCACGCGCATCACGCCATGCAGCGCGCCTGACGGCTCGTAACGATGAACGATGCCAAATTCCGCGATCTTCAGCGGCAGGTCGCGATAGGACTTCAGCCCGTTCTTGAAGATCTGGACATGGCCGGGGCAGTTCATGGGCTTGAGCGCGAAAACGCGTTCGTCTTCGGTCTGCGTGACGAACATGTTCTCGCGATAGGTCTGCCAGTGGCCCGAGGTCTCCCACAGGGCGCGGTCGAGCACCTGTGGCGTGTTCACCTCGATATAGCCCGCATCCTGCTGGCGGCGGCGCATATAGGAAATGAGGCTCTGGAACAGGGTCCAGCCCTTGGGGTGCCAGAAGACCGTGCCCGGACCCTCTTCCTGGAAATGGAAGAGATCCATCTCGCGGCCAAGGCGGCGATGGTCGCGGCGCTCGGCCTCCTCGATCTGCTTGAGATAGGCGTCGAGGTCTTCCTGCTTGGCGAAGGCGGTGCCGTAGATGCGGCTCAGCATGGGGCGCGTGCTGTCGCCGCGCCAATAGGCGCCCGCGACCTTCATCAGCTTGAAGGCTGCGCCAATCTTGCCCGTGGAGGTCATGTGCGGGCCACGGCACAGGTCCATCCATTCGCCCTGCCGATACATCTTGAGGTCCTGATCGGCGGGGATGGCCTCGACCAGCTCCACCTTGAAGGCCTCGCCCTTCTTTTCGAAATGGGAGATTGCTTCGGCGCGCGACCAGACTTCCTTGGTGAAAGGAGCATCGCGGGCGATCAGCTCGCGCATCTTCTTTTCAATCGCCTCAAAGTCGTCGGGCGTGAAAGGCGTCTCGCGGTAGAAGTCGTAATAAAAGCCGTTTTCGATCACCGGGCC
>CANGOK010000096.1 GCA_947455285.1 Beijerinckiaceae bacterium
CGCAGAGCTGATACTTGCCCTCTTCCTCATAAGGCGTGGCGCGGATCTCAAAGCCCTCATAGGGCTCGCTACGCTCAGGCAAGGCGGCCGGAGCGCTGGGGCCGCCGATGCCGAAGAGTTTCTTGAGGAAGGACATCGGCGATCAGTTATCGAGAAACGAGCGCAGCTTGCGCGACCGTGAGGGGTGCTTGAGCTTGCGCAGGGCCTTGGCCTCGATCTGGCGGATGCGTTCGCGCGTGACCGAGAACTGCTGACCGACTTCTTCGAGCGTATGGTCGGTGTTCATGCCGATGCCAAAGCGCATGCGCAGCACGCGCTCCTCGCGCGGGGTGAGCGAGGCGAGCACGCGCGTTGTCGTCTCGCGCAGATTGCTCTGGATCGCCGCATCGATGGGCAGGATCGCGTTCTTGTCCTCGATGAAATCGCCGAGGTGTGAATCCTCTTCGTCGCCGATGGGCGTTTCGAGCGAGATCGGCTCCTTGGCGATCTTGAGGACCTTGCGCACCTTCTCCAAGGGCATGGCGAGCTTTTCGGCCAATTCCTCCGGGGTCGGTTCACGGCCGATCTCATGCAGCATCTGGCGCGAGGTGCGCACGATCTTGTTGATCGTCTCGATCATATGCACGGGAATGCGGATCGTGCGGGCCTGATCGGCGATGGAGCGTGTGATGGCCTGCCTGATCCACCATGTCGCATAGGTCGAGAACTTGTAGCCGCGACGATATTCGAACTTGTCGACCGCCTTCATCAGGCCGATGTTGCCTTCCTGAATGAGGTCGAGGAACTGCAGGCCGCGGTTGGTGTATTTCTTGGCGATGGAGATCACGAGACGCAGATTGGCCTCGACCATTTCCTTCTTGGCCTGACGGGCTTCGCGCTCGCCCTTCTGCACCATCTGCACGATCTTGCGGAACTCTTGAATCTCAAGGCCCGTTTCGGTCGCCAGCGCATGGATGTCGGAGCGGATCAGCTTGATGCCATCCTTCTCCTTGGCGACGAAATCGCGCCAGCCGCGCGAGCCGAGCTTGGAGACGCGCAGCACCCACTTCGGATCAAGTTCGGAGTTCTGATAATTGCGCAGAAAGTCTTCGCGACCGACGCCAAAGGACTCGGCGAGGCGATAGAGCTTGGTCTCAAGACCCAGCAGGCGCTTGTTGATGTCGTAGAGCTGCGCCACCAGAGCGTCGATGCGGTTCTGGTTGAGCGACAGGGACTTCACATCCGCCACGATCTCTTTCTTGAGCGACTTGTACTTGCGCTCCTGAGCAGGCGTCAGCATCTCGTTCTTGAGCTTGTTCTCGACGTTCTGATCCTGCAGGCGACGCAGCTTCTTGTAGGCGTCGGCGATGCGGTCGAAGGTGTCGAGCACCTTGGGCTTCAGCTCCGCCTCCATCGCCGAAAGCGACACGGAATTCTCCATGTCGTCCTCTTCCTCGGAGAATTCCTCGGCGGCGGGCATGTCGCCATCGAGCCCGGCGGGCGGGCTATGGGGCGCCGTCGAGGGCGCAAGCTCGGCGCCGGGCGCCGTCATGTCGACGCGCTTGCCATCGGGGCCGGCGTAGGTCGCTTCAAGGTCAATGATGTCGCGCAGCAGCACCTTGGCGTCGTTGAGCTCGTCACGCCAGATGATGATGGCCTGGAAGGTGAGCGGGCTTTCGCACAGGCCCGCAATCATGGCCTCGCGGCCGGCCTCGATGCGCTTGGCGATGGCGATTTCGCCCTCGCGCGACAAAAGCTCCACGGAACCCATCTCGCGCAGATACATGCGCACGGGATCGTCGGTGCGGTCGCCGGGCTCGGAACGGGTGGTGGTGACGACAGCAGTGGTGCGGGCGGCCTCGACGAGATCGCCGGAGGTCTCCTGCTCGCCCTCTTCCTCGCTGTTCTCGCCGTCAGCGTCGTCGCCCTCGCCTTCCTGAACGCTGATGCCCATCTCGTTGAGCATGGCGTAAATGTCCTCGATCTGGTCGGAGGACACTTCTTCGGAAGGCAGGACGGCGTTCAGCTCCTCGTGGGTGACGAAGCCGCGCTTCTTGGCCTGCTTGATCATCCGCTTCACAGCGGCGTCGGAGAGATCGAGGAGCGGGCTGTCGATGGTCTCGACCGCAGCGCCCTGTCCTTCGGACTTCTCTTCCTTCTTTGCCATTTCGCTCAACTCCGGTGCGTCGCGACGAGCGCCACGTCAGAAAATAAGCGGACGGCCCAATGGCCGCCCTGATTCGCAAGACACATTGGCCCTCCCCGATTAAGCTCAGCTTAACCAGGGCGGGCGGCCTACAATCCCGTACTCTGCCGGCCAATCGAAAGGCCAAACCCCTCGACCATGGCTTCGCGTCCGTCGATGCCCGACAATTCGGCCTGAATCTCCCTCAATCGGTTGAGGTTTTCATCCGTTGTGTCCGAACCGAGCGCCAATTCGGCTGATCTCAACTCCTTATGTAGCGCCCGCGCCCGCCGATGCAAGGCCAAGGCCTGCTTGAGAACCTCTTCGGCGTCCCGTTCTTCGGCGTCCGGCCGCACGCACCAGGCCGTGGACTGGCCCGCAGCCCGCTCGACCCGGCCTAGAAGGTCCCCGAGCCCGGCGTTGGCCACGGCCGCCCGGACGGCGGGGGCGTCTATATAGGGGTCGGACAGGCGACCGAGCACGCAGCCAAGCAGCCCGACCAGCTCCCGGCTGGCGAAATCCAACCCGGCCAGATCCTCCGCATAGTTGGCGGCGAGGCCGGGATGGTTCACGGCGATCAGCGCGATCAGGGCTTCGCGCTGGGAAATCACGGCCCGTCCTGCGGCGAAAAGGGGGGAGCGGGCGAGGCTGGGGCTGGCCGGAACCGCCTGGTCGAGGTAGCCGCGCGGGGCCGCCGGAGCGCCGAAACGCCCGCCAGCGGGCCGGAAGCCCCCGTTGGCGCCCTGCGCGGTGCGTCCGGCCTGCCTGCCATAGCCCCCTCGACCGCCGCCTTCGCCAGGGGCGCGTCCGAAGAGGCCGGCCAGACGAGTTTCAATATCTTGCCGGTAGTGGCGGCGCAGGGTCTCGTCCGAAATAACCTTGATGGATTCAAGCAATCGGCGCTCCAGCGCAGCGCGGCGTTCGGGCGTATCGAGCTGTCCGGCCTCGGCTTCGCGCGCCCAGAGCACGTCGACCAGCGGACGCGAGGCGCCCAGCACCGCCTCCACCGCCTCAGCGCCGCCGGAACGGGCGAGGTCATCGGGGTCCTGACCGTCAGGCAGAAAGGCGAAACGCAGGCTCTTGCCGGCGCCGATCAAAGGAAGCGCGGTCTCAATGGCCCGGTAGGCGGCTTTGCGGCCCGCCTTGTCGCCATCAAAGCAAAGCACAGGCTCCTCGGCCATGCGCCACATGAGCTGGCATTGCTCGGGGGTCAGCGCGGTGCCCATGGGGGCGACCACATTGCCAAAGCCGACGGCGGACATGGAGATGACGTCCACATAACCCTCAACCGCGATGACCGAGCCGCGATCATGAGCGGGCTTGCGGGCGTTGTGGTGATTATAAAGGACATGGCTCTTGTGAAAGAGCGGGGTTTCCGGCGAATTCAGGTACTTGGCCGCGACTTCCTTATCCATGGCGCGGCCGCCGAAGGCGATGACATGGCCAGACCTGTCGCAGATCGGAAACATGACCCGATCGCGGAAACGGTCGTAGGGAACCGCGATGTCTTCGCCATGGACGAGAAGCCCCGCCTCGATCATCTGCTCGGCCAGCACGCCCTTGCTGGCGAGATGGTCGCGCAGGGCGAAACGCTCGGCAGGCGAATAGCCAAGACGGAACTGGCGCTGCACGGGGGGGGCGACGCCACGGTCCGCGAGATAGCCCCGGGCTCTGGCGCCCTCTTTCGCCTGCAACTGGGCCTCGAAGAAGGCGGCCGCCAGCTCCATCACATCCTGCAGGGTGGCGCGCTGGCGCTCGCGCTCTTCGCTTTCACGAGAGACCACAGGCAGTTGCAGCCCCGCCTCCCCCGCCAGCCGCTCCACGGCCTCGGGAAAGGAGAGCCCCTCGGTGCGCATGACGAAATCGAAAATGTTGCCGTTCTGGCCCGACGAGAAGTCGAACCAGGCCATTTTCTGATCATTGACGAAGAATGAAGGGCTCTTTTCAGCGTTGAAGGGCGAAAGGCCCTTCCATTCGCGCCCCGCCTTCACCAATTTGACGCGGCGACGCACGACTTCCGAAACGGGGAGCCGGGCCTTGATCTCGTCGAGAAAGGAAGGAGTAAATCGCATCGCTGTCCGCAGGGCTTTCGCGTTCATACAATCTGGCGGCGCTTCGGAACAGATCAGAAACGAATCATTCCGCTTATGCCCGTTATCCACAGGCTACGCTAAAGCCTGACTTTGCGCCCTTCGGGGGAAAATCAAGGACCATTGATGCCTTTTTCCAGCGCCTATCGCCCCGAGACCCTGCATGACCGGCTGGGGCCGGAGTTTTACGATCCGGTGGAGGCCGCCGCCTTTCCGGTGCACATCCTGCGCTATCGCAACCAGCGACAGGCGGAGCGGCTGGGTCTTGGCGGCTTGAGCGATGACGAATGGATCGCCCATTTCGGCCGCTTCGAGCCCCTGCCCGGCTCATTTCCGCAGCCTCTGGCCCTGCGCTACCACGGCCACCAATTCCGCCATTACAACCCTGACCTCGGCGACGGGCGCGGCTTTCTCTTCGCCCAGTTGCGCGACGCCGAGGGGCGGCTGCTCGACCTTGGCACCAAGGGCAGCGGACAGACCCCATGGTCGCGGCGCGGCGATGGTCGGTTGACCCTCAAGGGCGGCGTGCGCGAGGCGCTGGCGACCGAATTGCTCGAAGCCTTGGGCGTCAACACATCCAAATCATTTAGCCTGATAGAGACCGGCGAGAGGCTGATCCGCGGCGACGAGCCCTCGCCCACGCGCTCAAGCGTATTGGTGCGCCTCAGCCATTCCCATATCCGGATCGGCACGTTCCAGCGCCTCGCCTATTTCGAGGACAAGACCTCGCTGGAGCATCTGCTCGCCCATAGCGTGGCCCATTATCTTCCCGAATTAGATGCGCAGGCGCCGACGCAGGAGCTCGCTCCCCTTTTCCTAAGGGAGGTCATCAATCGCGTGGCGCAGATGGGCGCGCAATGGATGGTGGCTGGCTTTGTCCATGGCGTCCTGAACTCGGACAATATCAACATCACCGGCGAGAGCTTCGACTACGGCCCGTGGCGCTTCGCGCCCACTTTCGATCCGAAACTGACAGCCGCCTATTTCGACGAAACCGGCCTCTACGCCTTCGGGCGCCAGCCGGATGCGCTGCTGTGGAATCTCACGCGCCTCGCCGAATGCCTGCTGCCGCTCGCTACGCGCGAGCCGCTTGAGGAAGCGCTGACGGCTTTTGAACCTCTACTGCAGGCATCCTTCGCAAAGGGCTTCCTGCGCAGGCTGGGGCTTATGTCGGCGGGCGGAGAAGCGGACGCGAAACTCATCAGCGCCTTCGTCGAGTTTCTCATCTCGACGAAGGCGCCTTTCGAGCAATGCGTGTTCGATTGGCGCGGAGGTCTCGCCTCGCAAGAGCGCGCAGGCCGCAGCACCAATGCGGAGTTCTACGCGCAGGCCACATTCGAGCCCGTCTTCACGGCCATGGCCCCCTTCGCCAGCGCGCCAAACCTTCGGCTCGATCACCCCTACTTCGCCCAGACCAAACCCTGCATCATGATCATAGACGAGGTGGAGGCGATCTGGGCGCCAATCGCAGAGGGCGACGACTGGTCGCGCTTTGAGGACAAGCTGCGCGACATCGCCCTCATGCGCGAGGCCTATATGGATTAGGCCTCAGCCCCCCAGCATGCCCTTCACGGCGGCGCTGGCCTTGGAGAAATCCATCTGGCCCGTATATTTCGCCTTCAGCGCGCCCACGACCTTGCCCATGTCCTTGATGGTGGCGGCGCCGGTTTCGGCGATGGCGGCGGAGATCGCGGCCTTCACCTCGTCTTCGCTCATCTGCTTGGGCAGGAATTCCTGAATGATGGCGATTTCCTCGCGCTCGAGCTGGGCGAGCTCGGGGCGACCGTTGGCGTCATAGATCTCCATGGACTCCTGACGGCTCTTCACCATCTTCTGGAGCAGCGCGAGAATATCGCCGTCATTCAGTTCCTTGCCTTCGCCGCGCGCCGCGATTTCGCGGTCCTTCACGGCGGCGGTGATGAGACGAATGGTGTCGACCCGACGCTTCTCGCCGGCCTTCATGGCGACCTTGAGCTCGGCGGTGAATTGTTCGCGCATGGCTTATCCTGGCGGTTTGGGCGCGCCGGACCGGTGGAAAACCAGCGTCCCGAGCGGCGCGATTAAATCAAACGACTGATATATCTCACTTTTAAGGAATCACAGCGGGGTTGACGCAGCTTTCGTCGTCCCATAGCTTCCGCCGCGAGTTCCTAAGACCTATCAGTGCGCCCCAAAGCTCGCCGTCATCGGCGCGCACGAGGTCGCGCGAAACGTGTAGAGCGACCATGTCCGCACATCAAGCCAATCCCTGGGCCGAACCGAAGCCTACCGCCCTTCTCGTTCTCGCCGATGGCACGGTCATCGAAGGTTTCGGGCTTGGCGCCGTGGGCAAGGCGGTCGGCGAAGTCTGCTTCAATACGGCCATGACGGGCTATGAAGAGATCCTGACGGACCCTTCCTATGCGGGCCAGATCATCACTTTCACCTTCCCCCATATCGGCAATGTCGGCACGAATGAGGAAGACATTGAAACCGTGAACATGGCGGCGAGCGCCGGTGTGCGCGGCGCCATCATCCACGCGCCCATCACCGACCCTTCGAACCATCGCGCGACACGCCACCTCGACCAGTGGCTTAAGGCGCGCAACATCGTCGGCCTCTCTGGCGTCGACACCCGCGCGCTCACCACGCTGATCCGCGAAAAGGGCATGCCCAACGCGGTCATCGCCCATGCGCCCGACGGCGTGTTCGACCTGCCTGCGCTGAAGCAGGAAGCCGCTGAATGGCCCGGCATCGACGGCATGGATCTCGTACCCTCCGTCACCGCCGCCCAGCGCTATGAATGGACCGAGACCACCTGGACCCTCGGCAACGGCTACGGCCAGCGGAGCGAGGCTAAATATCGCGTCGTCGCCATCGACTATGGCGTGAAGCGCAACATCCTGCGCCTGCTTGCGGCCGAAGGCTGCGATGTGACTGTCGTGCCCGCGACCACGACGGCTGACGAAATCATGGGCCTCAAGCCCGATGGCGTCTTCCTTTCCAATGGCCCCGGCGATCCCGCCGAGACCGGCAAATACGCCGTCCCGGTGATCCGTGATCTTCTCGCGCGCAATGTGCCGACCTTCGGCATCTGCCTTGGCCATCAGATGATGGCGCTGGCGGTTGGCGCAAAGACGCAGAAGATGCATCAGGGCCATCATGGCGCGAACCATCCGGTGATGGATTACACGACCAACAAGGTCGAGATCGTCTCCATGAACCATGGCTTCGCCGTGGATGCGCAATCGCTGCCCGCTAACGCAACGGAAACCCACCGCTCGCTCTTCGACGGCTCCAACTGCGGCATCAGCCTGACGGATCGCCCCGCCTTCTCGGTGCAGCACCATCCTGAAGCCGCTCCCGGCCCGCAGGATAGTCACTATCTTTTCAAGCGCTTCGTTGAACTCATGGAGAAGAACAAGGCGGCGTGAGGCACGCTCGACCGTCTTGACCATTGTATTCATGCAAGCCCTCGCTAGGATGCGTCACGCGCCATCGGGCGCCCCTTGGAAGCTGGCATGAACTGGCGAGATTTCTGGAATCGCGAAAACCCGATCTATGTGAACGAGCGCCATCGGGTCTTGCACTATGACCGGATCGCGCGCGGGATCGCGGAGCTCATCGACAAGCCCGACTGGAGCGTGCTCGACCATGGTTCGGGTGAGGCTCTTTCATCCGATATCGTCGCGCGCCGCTGCGCCCTTCTCTATCTCTTCGACGCAGCGCCGAATGTGCAGGGCAAGCAGCGCATCAGGTTTGAAAATAACGAACGCATCATCGTGCTGACGAACGAGTCGCTCGACGCCATTCCCGATGGCTCGCTCGACATGATCGTGGCGAACTCCCTGCTGCAGTATCTCTCGCATGCGGAATTCGAAACGCTGCTCGATTTCTGGCGCAGCAAGTTGAAGCCCGAAGGCAAGCTGGTTCTGGCCGACATACTCCCCCCGGGAGCAAACCCCATGCGCGACGTGCAGGCGCTGCTTCACTTCGCATGGCAGGGAGGCTTCTTCTTCGCCGCCTGCGCGGGTCTCGTGGCGACCTATTTCTCGGACTATCGCCAGCTGCGCAGCAATCTCGGCCTCACGTCCTACGCGGAATCGGACCTGCGCGTGCTGCTAGCCGCCCATGGCTTCGAAGCGACCAGAGCCACCCAAAACCTCGGCCACAACCAGAGCCGCATGATGATGATGGCGCGTGTGAAGGGGTGAAGATCACCCCTTTCGTCAATGACGCGACTGGGCCTTTTCCAGCCCAGTGATGAATTCCAGCAGCACCGGCACGCCTTCCTTGGTCTTCTCGACGCCGCGCTTGATCGCGGGAATGATCTCGTCGGGTGACGCCACGCGTTCGCCATGGCCACCGAGCGCACGGGCGAATGCGGCGTAGTCGCCTGAAATATCCGTAGCGCGATAGGCTGAAGTCGACACAGGCATGATGTCGAGTTCGCAGGCCATGGAGAAATTGTTGAAGAGGATGGAAAGGATCGGGATGCGGTAGCGCGCAGCCGTTTCGAAATCCATGCCGGTGAAGCCGATGGCTGCGTCGCCCCAGACATTGATGCAGAGCTTGTCGGGCGCGGCGAGCTTGGCGCCCATGGCGAGGCCAAGCCCATAGCCAAGTTGGGTCGTCTTGCCCCAACCGAGATAGGAAAGCGGCGCGGTCGAGACCCAGAAGGGCGAAAGCTGATCGCGCGGGCTGCCGGCGTCATGGGTGATGATGGTGTTGGCGACATCAACTGTCGCCAGCAGGTCTGCGATGACGCGATAGGGCGTCAGCGGCGTCTCGTTCGAGGTGAGCTTGCCCTGCCACTGCGCCATCCAGGGGTCGCGCACGGCGGCGATGCGCTCGGCTGTTTCGCGCGCGTCACGAGGCTTGGGAATGAGCCGCGCCAGCTCCAGCAGCAGCGCATCAAGCATCAGGCCCGCATCGCCGATGAGGCCCACCGCCGCTTCCACATCCTTGTTGAGGTGTTTGGGATCAAGCGTGGCGTGAATGATCGTCTTGCCCTTGGGCATGGAGACGCCGAAAGCCGTCTCTCCGAAGGAGCAGCCAATGCCGAAGATCACATCGGCGCCATCGAGAAACACGCGCACGGCCTTGGGCATGGCGGCGCCGCCCGAGCCCAGCGCCAACGGATGATTTTCAGGAAAGGCGCTCTTGCCCTCAAGCGAGGTGCAAACGGGCGCGGCGAGCATTTCGGCGAGCGCCCGCAATTGCGGCCATGCTTTTGCGTAATGCACGCCCTGCCCCGCATAGATCACGGGATTCTTCGCCTTGGCGAGACGCTCGGCGGCTTCGCGGATGGCTGCGGGGTCGGGCATGTAACGAGTCGCGATGACCGGGCGATAATCGAAATTCTCCGGCACGTCCTCGTTCCAGAGGTCCTTCGGAATCTCGACGACGCAAGGCCCACCGCGACCATTGCGCAACTGGGTGAAGGCGCGGCGAAAGACGTTCGAAAGCTCCGCGCCGCTGGTCAATTGCTCGACTGACTTAGTGTAATGCGCCATGTTTTTCGGCGCGCTGAAATTGGGGTCGACGTGAGCGAGGCGACGCTCATAACCGCCGGGGATCACCAATAGGGGCACGGACTCGCTATAGGCCTGCGCCACCGCGCCCAAGGCGTTCTCGACACCCGGCCCATGCTGCATGGCGAAGACGCCGATCTTCTTGCCGGAGGTGACGCGGGACATGGCGTCAGCCATATGCAGGCCCGTGCGTTCCTGACGAACTGTGATCGGCTTGATGCCTGCGGCGGCCGCGCCTTCAAAAAGATGATTGACCGGATAGCCGAACATGACCTCCACGCCTTCGCGCTTGAGGACTTCGGCGATGGCGTCACGGACTTTCATGAGCGTTTCCCTTTTTATTTTGACAGGGCGATGGCCGACACAAGACGCCCGTAGTCAGGCTCCTTGCGATGGGTCGTGCGACGATAACTGAAAAAGCGCTCGGGGTCTGCGTAGGTGTCGAGACGCATATCCTCGAAACGCCCCACGCCCGCACTTTCCAGGCGCATGGCGATGAAGGCAGGCAGATTGAACATGGCGTGGCCCGCTTGCGCCGATGGGGCGAAGAAACGCTTGTAGGCGGCGTCCGCCTCAACAAAGCGCGCAACGAATTCAGGCCCCACTTCATAACTCGCTGCGCCAATGGTCGGCCCCAGCACGGCCGTGATCCTAGCGCGCCGCGCGCCAATCCGCTCCATGGCGTCGAGGGTTGATTCAAGCACGCCGGTGAAGGCGCCTTTCCAACCGGAGTGACAGGCGCCGACCACACGCGCCTCAGCATCTGCG
>CANGOK010000097.1 GCA_947455285.1 Beijerinckiaceae bacterium
ATGACCTTGCGTCCGTCCGCGGCGGGAGAAGCCTGCGCCAGAAGCGCTGCGGCGGCTTCGCTCAGCTTTTGCGCAGCGCGCGGCGCGGGCGCAGCCTTCGCCATGGCGCCATATCGGCCGACATGCGCCGCGGCCTTCAGCGCCTTGTCGATCTCGTGCAGGACCGGCAGATGCGGGAAGTCAGCGCGGAAGCTGCGTGTGTAATCGCTGTACATATAGGAGGCCATGGAGACGACGGAGACAGGCTTGCGCTTGCCTTCCACCACCATGGCGTCAACCGTGCGCAGATTGCCCGCCTTGGCGTTCTGGCCTTCCTTGAGCGGCAGCTCCTCCTGCACCAGCAGCATGTCTATGTTCGGATCTTCAAGCATGATGTCGATGCATTTGAAATAGACCTCGGCGCTCGACAGGGCCGCAAAGCCTGCGTCGAGAGGATTGCCGAGCGAAGTGCCGACGCCGAGCTGCTCCTTCAATCGCGCCAGCGTCTCAGGCGTCAGAGCAGGGAAGGTTACGTCGTGGCGCTCCGCGCCTTCGAGCATCAGTCCCTTGAGGCCGCCCGAAAAAGTGATGCCGCCGAGGCGAGAGCCAGCGGGAATCTCGGCGTGGGTGAGGTATTCCGCGCTTTCCACCATTTCGTCGATGGTGGACACGCGCAGCACGCCAAGCGGCTTCGTCACGGCGTCGAAGCAGGCTAGCGAACCTGCGAGCGATCCGGTATGGGCGAGTGCGGCCGCGCGGCTTGCTTCCGAACCGCCGATCTTCATCGCAACGATGGGTTTGCGCGCGGCGAAGGCCTCTGCGCAGGCAGACAAGAAATCGTCGGCGTCGCGGATCGCTTCGATGAAGCAGCAGATGACCTTCACATTCGGCTCCGCCACCATGTAGCGGATGTAATCGGCGGTGGTGAGGCCGACTTCATTGCCATTGGTGATGGCGTAGGCTGGCGTCATGCCGCGGCTTTTCATGGCGCGATAAATGGCCATGACGATGCCGCCGCTCTGGCCGAAAAGGCCGACGCCGCCGACCGTAAAATCGGTGATGCGATCATCGGGAACGGTGCAGAATTCGAAGGGCGAGGCGAGGTTGCCCATGCAGTTGGGGCCGGACACCGCAAGCCCGCTTTCCTGCACGGCGGCGCGCAATTGCTCGCCAAGCGCGCGGCCTTCGGGATCGCCGCCTTCGCCAAAACCGCTGGAGAACACCGTCGCGCTGCGCGCGCCAGCCTTGCCAGCAGCGCGGATCGCGTCGATGGCGGCGGCGCCGGGAACCAGCACCACCACATGGTCGGGCTTGCCGGGCAAGGACGCGAGATCAGGATAGCACGTCTGCTCCCAAACGGTTTCGGCGCGCGGATTGACCGGGTAGATCGGGCCCTTGTAGCCGACGCGCTTCAAGGTGCGATATACGCGCTTCGCCCAACTACCGTTCCTGTCGCTGGCGCCGACGATTGCGATGCTCGCGGGATTGAGCAGGGCCTTCACCTGCTCGATGCTTGAAGTCTGCGTCATATTCCTCATTCTCCTGGGCGCTTTTAGCGGAACATCTGCTGATAAAGCGCAGCCCATTTCTCATAGTCGCGCGCGATGTCGTCCGGGCTCATCACCACGGCCTTGAACCCGCCGGTCGAGGGCGCAAGCTCGGGCATGGAGGCGGGAACATCAGAGCGGGTGGGGAAGTAATCCGCCTTCTGGAAGATCCGCTGACCTTCCTTCGAGATCAGATATTCCAGAAAGAGCTTCGCGGCGCTTGGATGGGGCGCCGCCGACATGATCGCATGCAGTTCGGTCTGCACCATCACGGGTTCAAGCTTCAGCCATTGCGATGGGGCGCCCTTCTTCGCGCTCAAAGCTGCATGGTGATTGAAGATCTGCAGCACGATCGGATATTCGCCTGCGATGACCTGATCGAGCACGGCGCGCGCGCTGGCGCTGACTGATTTGATGCGCTGCTCTCCGAGCTTGCCAAGATAGGCCATGCCCTTTTCTTCGCCCATGGCGCGCAGCACATGGCCGATGAAGCCTGGCGCGCCGGATGTGTCGTTGGGCTTCCAGACGATCTTGTCTGTCCATTTCTTGTCGAGCAGATCCTCGTAAGTCTTGGGGCGATCTTTTTCGGGCACGAGATCGGTGTTCACCGCAGGCGTCATCACATAGTAATTGGCCGCGACCCAATAGCCGTTCGGGTCTTTGAATTCGTCCGGCAAAGCTTTTGCGCCGTCAAGATTGATCTTCATGACGGCGCCAGCGTCTTGCAGCGGTTTGAGGCCGCTCGTCATGGCGAAGACGTCGGCCTGCACATTGCCCGCCTTCTGCTCGTTCATTAGTTTGAGCAGATTGGCCTGACTGTCAGCGCGGGCATATTCGACCTTCACACCATATTTGGCTTCAAAGCCGGCGACGAGGGGACGCACGATCTGGTCGACGATGAGGTCTGTGTAATAGACGACCTTGCCTTCCTGCTTCGCTTTGGCGATCAGTTCGGGGCTAACATCTTGCGCGCATGCGGCGCCAGAAATGATTAGCGCTGCGGTCAGCGCGACAGCCTTCATCGAAGCCTTCATCTGCGTCCTCCCATTTTGATTTATTATAGTGGGGGAGGGGCGCGTTTTTGCGCCCCCGCCAGTCTTACTTTTTCTTGTATTGCAGCAGATGGCCGCAGCCGGCCTTTTTGGCCCAATAGGCGATGGCGCGGAAGAGATCCTTCCCGCCGGGACCATCAGCGTCGCGCACGGCGATTTCGCCAGCCGACAGAGGCTTCACCGTGCCTCCCAGCATCATCGCCTCTTTTTGAACCTTGGCGTTCTGGGGCAGATAGATGGAGGATTTCAGCACTTCGCCAAGCGTGCGGCCTGCAGCGGTGAAGCCATGGCCGCGCATCAGCGCCACGCGATTTTTGCCCAGGGTCTTCGCGAGATCACGGCCGTGATCCATGTTAACGACGAGCAAGCCGGTGTCGCCGAAGGTGTCGCGAATGTCCCAGACGGGAATCGTCTCGCCGCACTGGCTCGCGGTGTGGATGCAGGGCTGCAGGGGCACCGAGCTGATGGTGAAGGGCAGCACGTCGAGCGCATGGCTATGCACCACTGCGTTGATATGCGGATTGGCTTCATAGACGCCTGCGTGAATGAAACGCTCGTGATAGGGCGGATCGGTGCGGCCGTCCGTGACCTGACCATTCATGTCGAATTCCATGATGTCGGAATGTTCGACAAGCTCGGGGCTGCACGAGCGCGACAGGAGGAAGCGATCGGGCTTGTGGGGGTGGCGCACACTGACATGGCCGAAGGCGTCGACGACGCCTTGTCCCGCGAGAATGCGATTGGCGAGCACGAGTTCGTTAATCAGCTCGTCGAGGTCAACCATGTTTCATCCCTTGATTGATGGCGCGTCGCGCCTGTTGATTGAACTTTATCAGCGCGCGGCTTCGATGGGCCGCAGCCAGCCGAGGAACCGCATCAGCGGTTCATCGCTGACGCGAAGCAGGTAGCATTCCTCCTCAGCCCGCCAGAGCTGCGACGTGCTGCTGGGCGCCGCGATGACATCGGCGCGGCTGGCGTTGAAGGTCACGCCATCGATGGTCGCGCGCGCCTTGCCCTGCATCACCGTGTAAATGCAGCTGAGGGTCGAGGGCTCCATCGTGAAGGAGGCGCCGGCCTCCAGCCGCACCACATTCAGCGCGATGGTGGTGAGGGCGGGATCGCCGAGCGCGATCTCGCGATGGCCGGGCGTCATGTCGCTCGCTTCCGCCAGTCGGCGCTTCGTTTCGGAGAAAGCGAAACGGGCTGGGCTGTCGGGCGCGATGATGTCGGTGTGCTCCACCATCTCTTCGTGATGTTCGAAGAACATGGGGCCGAGCAGGTGGGTCAGCGGCACATCGAGAAAGTCGATCCAGTAGCCATTGGCTTTGCTCTCGTTGGCGTGGCCGTGCCAGGCCCAGTTCGACGTCAGCAGGACGTCGCCGGGCTCCATGGGAATCTTTTTCCCGTCAACCACGGTGTACATGCCCGGCTCCGCCTGAGCCACGAAGCGAAGCGCATTGGCGGTGTGGCGGTGGGAGCGCGCGACCTCGCCCGCCTTCACCATCTGATAGGCGCTGACCAGCGTCGTGACCGTGGGGTAGAAATTGCCCGGCACGGGATTGTTGAGGATGAGGTTGCGCCTCTCGGCAAGCTCGGTGTTGACGAAGCGCCCCGCCGCATCGAGCGCCGCACGGGCCTGCGCCCATTCCCACTGCGCGGGAATGAACTGCTTCTTGGGTTTGGCGTACATCGAAGGCTCGCGCTTGGCCCAGCCGTTCTCGATGCCTGCGCGCGCGAGCAGGCTCAGCAGCTCGTCCATGTTGCCGGCGTTTTCGAACTCCCGGGGGGCGACATGCGCCATGGCTTTCTCCTGTCAGCGTTCCTCCGGCGCCGCGCGGGGCGCCTCTTTCCTCTTCCTTAGCATATCGAGCGCCGCGTCTTCCATCTTGATCGGCTGTTGACAGTCGCGCGCGCCGGTGGCCCGATGGCGCCACGGAAAAGATTCAGGGGGAAACATGCAGCTCACAGGCGGCGAGGCGCTGGTTGCGCAACTGGAGCGCGAAGGCGTCAGCCAGATTTTCGGAATTCCGGGCGTTCAACTCGATTTCGCTGTGGACGCCCTGCGCCGATCCAACGCGATTTCCTTTCGCACCACGCGCAACGAGCAGGCGGCCTCCTATATGGCCGACGGCTATGCGCGCACCACGGGAAAGCCGGGCGTTTGCATGGTGGTTCCGGGCCCTGGCGTGCTGAATGCGTTGGCGGGGCTCTCAACCGCCTACGCCTGCTCTTCTCGGGTGCTTTGCGTGGCTGGGCAGATCCATTCTGGCGCCATCGGGCGCGGCCTTGGACTGCTCCATGAAATCCAGAATTCGTCCGCGGTCTTCGATTCCGTCACGAAATGGCGCGGGCTCGCCAATAGCCCCGGCGAAGTGCCCGGCCTCATCCGCCGCGCCCATGAGGAAATGGAAAGCGGACGTCCGGGCCCCGTCGCGGTCGAAATTCCGCAAGATGTGCTGGCGATGAAAGGCGAGGTTTCGCTTGTCGATCCCTATGCACGCGATCTACGCACGAAGCCGGATCAGGCCGCAGTGCGGCGCGCTGCGGAACTCATCGCGCGCGCCGAATTCCCCGTGATTTTCGCTGGCGGCGGCGTCATCGCCGCGCGGGCGACGAAGGCGCTGACGAGATTCGCCGAGCGGCTTGGAGCCCCCGTCGTCATGAGCGAGAATGGCCGTGGCGCGATCTCGGATCATCACCCCCTGGCCTTCACCTCGCTTAGCGGTCGTGTGTTGGTTCCCGAGGCTGATCTTCTGATCGTCGTGGGGAGCCGATTTGCAGATTCGCGCGCGCCTGACGCGGTTTGGAGCCAGCCGGGCCAGCAATATCTATACATCAATGTGGACGAGCGTGCGGCTGACGCTCCGCGGCCCGAAGGGCTTTTTGTCTGCGCCGACGCGGGGCTCGCCATGGAGGCGCTTTGCGATGAGATGGATGGTGCATCAGCGCCTCGCCGCACCCTTAACGCCGGGGCCGTGGCGCGGCTGCGGGCTTGGCGGCAGTCGCAGGTCGACGCCATCGAGCCGCAGGCGACCTATGTGCGCGCCATCCGCGCCGCCCTCCCGGAGAACGGCGTCTTCGTGAACGAGCTGACGCAGGTCGGTTATTTCGCGAGAGAGGCCTATCCGGTCTATGAGCCCGGCACGATCATCTCGCCCGGCCACCAGGGCACGCTGGGCTATGGCTTCCCCACGGGCCTCGGCGTGGCGGCGGGCAATCCCGGGCGTCCCGTGGTGGCGATCTCGGGTGACGGCGGCTTTGGCTGGTGCATGCAGGAATTGTCCACCGCTCGCAAATACAACCTCGGGCTGGTGACGGTGGTTTTCGCCGACGGCCACTTCGGCAATGTGCGGGGCATGCTCAACGAGCAATTTGGCGCGGACTATGAAACCGAGCTCGCCAATCCCGACTACATGACCTTCGCCAAGGCCTTCGGCGTGCCCGCCACGCGGGTTACGTCGCCCGAGGCGCTGGAGGGCGCGCTGAAATCCGCCATTGCGGCGGGCGGACCGCATTTGATCGAGGTCCCCGTGGGCAAGATGCCGAGCCCATGGTCGCTGCTGCGCCTTCGCAACCGGGGCGGCGCGGCTGATCCGGGCGCCCCTGCGGTGCGCGGCGTTACGGCATAAGGAAAGCGTTGGTCGCGGCGCGCCACTCAGTGTCGCGGCTAACTTCTTTCACGAGGCCGTCCGAAGGTTGGCCCTTGAGGTCGGCTGGCTTCGTCCCGTCGCGCAGGGCCTGATAGGTCGCCCGCAGCGCCTCAATGGTCGCCATGAAGGGCGAATGGCCCTGCAGGGCTATGCTGACCCCGTGGGCCGCCAGAAACTCCCTGTCCTCGATTTCGGGCGCCAGCGTGCCCAGCACGACCGGCAGCTTCGTGGCGGCATGGATCGCGGCGACTTCGGCCTTGTTGCGGACCCCCGAGAGGAAAATTCCATCGACGCCGCTCGTCTCATAGGCGCGGATGCGCTCCAGCGCATCCTCAAGCCCGGTCATGCTGACGGCGCCGGTGCGGGCGAGGATGATCAGCGACGGGTCGCTGCGCGCCGCCACCGCAGCCTTCATCTTGCCAAGGCCCTCTGCGATGGAGAGCGGCCGGGCGGTCGTCTCGTCGAAGGGGCGGGGCAGGGCTGTGTCCTCGATGGTCAGCGCGGAGATGCCCGCCATCTCCAGCTCCTGCACCGTGCGCATCACGTTCAGGGCGTTGCCGTAGCCATGGTCCGCATCCGCCATGACAGGCAGCTCGGTCGCGCGATTGATCCGCAGGGCGAGATCAGCGAATTCGCTGAGCGTGAGCAGGATGAGGTCCGGCGCGCCCAGAACCGCAAGCGAGGCGACGGAGCCCGCCAGCATCCCTGCCTCAAAGCCGATGCTCTGCGCCAGCCGCGCCGAGACGGGGTCGTGGACTGACGCGGGAAAGATGCACCCCTCGCCATTGAGGAGGGCGCGCATGCGGGCGCGGCGGTCGGTCCAGTTCATGGAAACTCCAGTCAGTCAGCTTGCGCCGTCGGTTCGATTGGCGGGCGTGTAGCCCAGAAGCCTTGAGAGTTCGGCCGCCCCTTCACGCGCGTTGGCGATGCAGGCAGCTTCCAACTCCGGTGTGAAGCGGTCGCTGGGGGCGGAGATCGTGAGGGCGGCGATGATGGCTCTGGTATGGTCGCGCACGGGGGCGGCGACGGCCCAGCTGTCCTCGCTCAACCCGCCCTTGACGTCAGCATAGCCATTGCGGCGCACGTCAGCGAGTTCGGCGATGAATTTTTCAACGTCGAGAAGTCGTGCGTTGCGTCCCGCATCGCTGGCGAAATATTCGCCAATCTCCTCGGCCGTAAGGCCGCAGAGCAGCGCGCGCCCTGACGCTCCCACGTGCAAGGGCGCTTCATGTCCATGCTGGGTGACGCGCCGGATGGCCTGCGTGCTTTCCACATAATCGATATTCACCCGCCGTCCGCCGCGTCGCACGCCCAGGATCACGGTTTCGTCAACCGCGTCTCGCATGCGCCGCATGATGGGCAAGGCGAGTTCGCGCAGGTCGATCTGTCGGCTGCGGGCCGCCGCCAGCCGCAGCCATGCGAATCCGAGTTCCCAGTTATCGCCATCGCCGTCGACGTGGCGGGCGAGGCCTTGCTTGGCGATGGTCTCCAACGCGACTTGCGTGAAACCCAGCGGCGCGTCGGCGGCCTCAGCCAGCGCGGCCGTGTCGAGCCCGGGGTGCTGCTGCAAGGCTTTCAGGAGCCGCACCGCGCGCGTCACCGCCTCCACGCGATAGCGCTGCTCGCCCTCGTCGCGGTGGGATATCTCGTCGTCGCCTGTCGGCTGGGTGCGGGGTGGCATGGGAAGAAGTTCAGCAGGGGGCTTGAGTGAGGCAGGGCCGTCAGCGTAGATATGAAACAGGATTTCATCAATCAAAAGATCCGCGCGCGGCATGGGTCGGTCCTCGAGGCCGATCCGGGCAGGGGCTCTTGCGGCAAGGTCGCCAAAAGGCTTAAAGCGCAAAGGCGTCGACGCGCGCTGCGGCGCGCGGGCACGGAACGGATAAGGGACGGACAAAGAATGGGTGAATTTGGCATTGGGCAGCCAGTCAGGCGCAAGGAAGATGTCCGCCTGTTGACCGGCGGGGGCGAATTTACGGACGACATCAGTCTTGAGGGCCAGCTTTACGCCGCCTTCGTGCGCTCGCCCCACGCCAACGCCAAGATCGTCGCGATCGATACGCTGGCCGCCCGCTCCATGGATGGCGTGATTGCGGTCTATACGGGGCAGGATCTCGTCGACGCCGGCGTCGGCTTGCTCGTCAATGACGCCAACTATACGAATCGCAACGGTAAGCCGATGCACAAGCCGACGCGTCAGGTCATGCCTGTCGCCCAGACGCGCTTCGTCGGCGAAGTCCTCGCCATGGTCGTGGCTGAAACCCAGGCCCAGGCGCGCGACGCGGCTGAAGCGGTGGAGATTGACTACGACGTTCTTCCCGCCATCGCCTCGACCGCCCATGCGCTCGATAAGGGCGCCCCGCTCGTCTGGCCGGAATTTGGTGAAAACCTGATCGTCCACTGGGAATATGGCGACAAGGACGATGTTGAGGCCAAGCTGGCTGCATCCCACACCCGCGTGCGGGTGGATCTCGTCAACAATCGCCTCATCGTCAGCCCCATGGAGCCTCGCGGGGCGGCGGCTGAATATGACGCGGTCTCTGGTTCGCTCACGGTCTATACGCCGAGCCAGGGTGGTCGGCGCCTGCAGATGATGCTGGCGCGCAATCTCCTGAAGATGGAGCCGGCTAAGGTGCGCATCATCTCGCGCGACACCGGCGGCGGCTTTGGCATCCGCAGCAAGATGTATCCCGAGACGGTCATGGTGGCCTTTGCGGCGCGCGCTTTGTCGCGTCCCGTCAAGTGGCGCGGCGACCGCTCCGAAACCTTCGTCTCCGACTATCATGGCCGCGACCAGATCAATGTCGCGGAAATGGGCCTCGACGCCAATGGCCGCGCGACCTGCCTCAAGGTCGAGACGCTGCTCAATGTCGGCGCCTATCTGTCGGAGAATGGCGTGCGTCTGCCCATGGAGGGCGGCGGGCGCATCATTCCCTGCGTGTATGACATTCCGGACTTCTACTTCTCTGTGAAGCCGATGTTCACCAACACCATCTGCACCGACACCTATCGTGGCGCAGGGCGTCCTGAAGCCAATTTCATCATGGAACGGTTGATGGACGCGGGCGCCAAGGCGCTCGGCATGCCGCGTGAAGAAATTCGTCGCCGCAACTTCATCACGGAAGCCCAGATGCCCTACAAGACGCATCTCGGCTTCACGCTCGACTCCGGCGATTTCGACGGCACCATGAAGATGGCGCTCGACGCGGCCAATTGGAGCGGCTTCGAGACCCGCCGCGCCGAGTCCGCCAAGCGCGGCAAGCTGCGCGGCATCGGCCTTTCGACCTTCATCGAAGGCGCAGGCAGCCGTCCTGTCGAAGGGATGCGGATGCGTTTTGAAGAGAACGGAAATGTCACGCTCTTCGCCGGCACCTATTCGCATGGCCAGGGGCATGAGACGGTCTACGCCCAGCTCGTCAACGAATTCCTTGGCGTTGATTTCGACAGGGTGAACCTGATCGATGGCGATACTGCGACGTCGCCCGAGACCTCGAACGGCACCTTCGGTTCGCGCTCGTCGATGGTTGGCGGCATGGGCGTCAAGCGCGCCTCCGAAGCCATCATCGCCAAGGGCCGCAAGATCGCCGCGCATCTCCTTCAGACCGACGCCGAGCGCGTCGTGTTCGAGAACGGCGTCTTCCGCGCCCAGACCAGCAGCATCACGCTGAACGAAGTCGCAGCCGCTTCTCGTGACGCGCGCAAGATGCCGGAAGGCATGGCGCTCGGCCTCGATGAATCGGTTGTGTTCGAGAACGATGTCGAGAACTTCCCCAATGGCGCGCATGTCTGCGAGCTGGAGATCGATCCGGATACGGGCATTCTCGAAATTCTGAACTATGTCGCGGTCGATGATTGCGGCGTCGTCCTGAACCCCTTCATCGTCCATGGCCAGGTCTATGGCGGTGTGATGCAGGGCGTGGGGCAGGCGCTCACCGAAAACGTCGTTTACGACGCTTCGGGCCAGCTGCTCAGCGCGTCCTATATGGATTACGGCATGCCGCGCGCTGCGCATATGCCGATGATCGAGGCGCTATTCAACGAAGTGCCGGCCAAGACCAATGAACTCGGCGTCAAGGGCGCCGGCGAGGCAGGCGCCTGCGGCGCTCCGCCCGCAATCCTTTCGGCAGTCGGCGATGCGCTCTCGCACATCGGCGTCAGCCA
>CANGOK010000098.1 GCA_947455285.1 Beijerinckiaceae bacterium
CCACGCGGCCATAGTTCACGGCCTTGGATCCCCGCACATAGATGCGCTCGTCAAAGCCCGCTTTGGCGAGGCTGGCGATGCGCGCGCTGAGATCCTCGATCTGGATCGGCTGATCCATGACGAAGATTCCGCCGGCGTCGTCGATGGCGACGCTAAGGGGCTTCTGATCGATGTTGAGCGCGGCGGCCTTGGTCTCGGGCAAGTCAATCGCCACGCCGGTCGCGAGCAAAGGCGCCGCCACCATGAAGATGATGAGCAGCACCAGCATCACGTCGATGAACGGTGTCATGTTGATTTCGGCCATGGCGCCATAGCGCGGCACGCCCCTTCGGCGCCGCCCGCCTTTCTTGCCTGCTCCGACTGACATTCCCATGGCGGCGCCCCTTAGCTGCGGTCGCGTTCGCTGGCGACGTGCTGGTCGATCTGCCGCGAGAGAATGGAGGAGAATTCATCAGCGAAGGATTCCATCCGCGCCTGCGAGCGCGCCACCTTGCCTTGCAGGATGTTGTAGAAGACCAGCGCAGGAATGGCCGCGAAAAGGCCGATGGCGGTGGCGAAGAGCGCTTCGGCGATGCCGGGCGCAACGACTGCAAGCGAAGTGTTCTTGGAGGCCGCGATGGAGCGGAACGAACTCATGATGCCCCAGACCGTGCCGAAGAGGCCGACGAAGGGACCCGCCGAGGCGACCGACGCCAGAACCAGCAGTTGCGACTCCAGCCGCTCGACCTCGCGCGCGATGGTCACATCCAGCACCTTCTCGATGCGCGCCTGCAGACCCATGAAGGCCGAAGCCGCTGCGCTGAAGGAACGCTTCCATTCGCGCATGGCGGCGACGAACAGCGCGCCCATGCCGCTTGGCTGCTGCTGAGACAGGAGCTGATAGAGATCTTCCAGCGAATTGCCCGACCAGAAGGTTTCCTCGAAAAGGTCCATCTGCCGCTGCACCCGGCGCAGCAGAAGCACCTTGTCGATGATGATCGCCCAGCACCAGACCGAGGCGCCGAGCAGGCCCAGCATGACGATCTTCACGACCAGATGCGCCTGCCAGAACATGCCCCACAGGGAGACCTCTCCGGCGGCGGCGACGGCTCCTGATGCGATCTCGGCAGGATTCATCTCATCGTCCTCAATGATGCGGGGGAAAGGCGAAGCCGTTCCTCAACGCAAATTCCGTCAATTGTTAGGCCCCGCCATGGCCGAAGCCCCGAGCGGGCCTATATGGGCGCTCAGGGCCAGTTAAGACCTTCTCAGGGTTAATGGCTGGTTAGCGGACCCCGATTTTGCCTCGCAGATGCAGCAAAAGCGGGGCCAGCAGCACGGAGACATTCGAATGAAGGGCTTGCCGACGATTGTGACGCTCACCTTGCTGGCGGCCAGCGCCACTCCTGCCTTCGCCCAGCGCGTCTCGACGCCATCCCTGACCTGCCGGGCGGCGGCCGGTCTTGTGGCCCGCACGGGCGCCGTGGTGCTGGGCACGGGGCCAGACATTTACGACCGCTATGTGGCCAACGAGAGCTTCTGCCCGATCGGCTATTACGCCCGCCCCGCCTTCTTGCCGACGCGCGACAACGCCCAGTGCTTCGTGGGCTACTACTGCAGCGGCATCACGCCCTCACCCTCCCGCTGAAGCCTCGCCATCAGGACGCAGGGCGGGTAAGCTCGTCCCATGGCGACGCTCGATCATAACCTCATGGATTCCCGCACCGCATGGCGGCGCCTCGCCGTCAGCCTTGCGGCCTGCAGCGTCGGCTGCGCCGGCTACTGGTCCTATGTGGTGGTTCTGCCAGCCGTGCAGGCGGATTTCGGCGTGACGCGGGCGGAAGCCTCCATGCCCTACACCATGGTCATGCTGGGCTTCGCCTTCGGCGGCGTCATCGCGGGCAAGCTGAGCGACCGCTATGGCGTTTTCGCGCCTCTGGTGGGCGGAGCGGCGCTCATGGCCCTCGCCTTTTGCCTGCTGGGGTTCTCCAACAGCATCGTCCCCTTCGCCCTGGCTGAGGGGCTTCTGGGGCTGGGCGCCTCGGCGAGCTTCTCGCCGCTCATGTCCGACATATCCCATTGGTTTGAGCGCAGGCGCGGGCTCGCCGTTTCCATCGTCTCCAGCGGCAATTTCGTAGCGGGCGCCATATGGCCGCCCATCATTCAGCAGGTGGTGGAGGCCGCAGGCTGGCGCGCGGCGCATTTTGGACTGGGCGCGGTGTGCCTTGGGCTCCTCATTCCGCTAGCCTTTCTGCTGCGCGCGCCGCCGCCTTCCGCAGCCTCTGCGAAAAACCCATCCAAACCCCTTCAAGGCGTCATCGCCCTGCAACCGGGCTTGCTGCTGATCCTGTTCTGCGTCGCGGGCTTCGCCTGCTGCGTGGCCATGTCCATGCCGCAGGTCCATCTCGTCGCCTATTGCACGGATCTGGGCTACGGCCCCGCGCAGGGGGCGCAGATGCTCTCCATCATGCTGGCGCTGGGCGTAATGAGCCGCATCATCTCGGGTGTGATCGCCGACCGACTGGGCGGCCTCGTGACGCTTCTGATCGGCTCAAGCGCGCAGGGGCTCGCCCTGCTGCTCTACATGTTCTTCGATGGCCTCGCCTCGCTCTACATCATCTCGGCCCTGTTCGGCTTCTTTCAGGGCGGCATCATTCCCATGTACGCCATCATGGTGCGGGAATATTTCCCGGCGGGCAAAGCAGGCGGCCATATCGGCCTCATCGTCATGGCGACCCTGCTGGGCATGGCGGCGGGCGGGGGAATATCCGGCATGATCTTCGACTGGACGGGCTCCTATCGCGCCGCCTTCTTCAATGGCCTCGTGTGGAACCTCGTCAATCTCGGCGTGATGGCGCTCGTCATCGCGCGCCGCCGCCCCGCCCATGCGCTCGCCTGAGGTCGCAAGACGCGCCCCGCTCCTGTAGCATGGTCGCTCAATCGAATCGGCGGGCGACATGATCGGCAAGCTCAAGGGCGTCATCGACTCCTATGGCGAGGATTTCGTGATCCTCGACGTGCATGGGGTCGGCTATGTGGTGCAATGCTCCTCGCGCACCCTGCAAAAGCTTCCCCAGCCGGGCGAGGCCGCCGCGCTCGCCATTGAAACGCAGGTGCGCGAAGACGCGATCCGCCTCTTCGGCTTCTCCTCCGATGGGGAGCGCGACTGGTTCCGCCTGTTGCAGAGCGTGCAGGGCGTGGGCTCGAAGGTGGCGCTCGCGATCCTCGGCGTGCTCGGCCCCGGAGAACTCGTCAGCGCCATCGCCACACAAGACAAGGCCATGGTCGCACGCTCGCCGGGCGTCGGCCCCAAACTCGCCGCCCGCATCGTGGCCGAACTCAAGGACAAGGCTCCGGCCTTCGGTTCGGTCGATCCGACAGTGGTGCGCCTTGCGGGCGAAGACGAAGCCAAGGGCGCCCCGCGCCCTGTGCAGGACGCCATCTCCGCCCTCGTAAACCTCGGCTACGGCCGCCCGCAAGCCGCCGCAGCCGTGGCCGCAAGCGTGAAGGCGCTTGGGGAGGACGCGGAGACGCAGGCCCTGATTCGGCGCGGGCTGAAGGAGCTGGCGCAGTAGGCGCCCTTCTCCCCTCCCCCTTGTGGGGAGGGGCCGGGGGTGGGGGGCGTGAGGCCTTTCATCATGAACGTCCTGAACGCAGACGCTCCCGATCAGCATGCGCAGACCCCCACCCCGTCCGCTGGCGCGGCCGACCCTCCCCACAGGGGGGAGGGTAAATAGCGCGGCGCCACATGAGCTTCCCGAATCTGCTACAGTCCCCCCATGACCACACCCAACCCCCGCCTGCTCTCGCCCGAAAAGCGCGAGGATGACGCCGAGGCTTCCATTCGGCCGCTGTCGCTGGACGATTTCACGGGCCAGGAAGCTGCGCGCAAAAACCTGCGCGTCTTCATCGAGGCCGCCAAGGCCCGCAAGGAGGCGCTCGACCATGTGCTCTTCGTCGGCCCGCCCGGCCTTGGCAAGACGACGCTGGCGCAGATCGTGGCGAAGGAGCTTGGCGTCAACTTCCGCTCCACTTCAGGGCCGGTGATCGCCAAGGCGGGCGACCTCGCAGCGCAGCTCACCAATCTCGAAGAACGCGACGTTCTCTTCATCGACGAGATCCACCGGCTCAATCCGGCGGTGGAGGAGATCCTCTATCCGGCGATGGAGGACTTCCAGCTCGATCTCATCATCGGCGAAGGCCCTGCAGCGCGCTCGGTGAAGATTGATCTGGCGAAATTCACTCTCGTCGGCGCCACCACGCGCGCTGGGCTTCTCACAACGCCGCTGCGCGATCGTTTCGGCATTCCGATCCGCCTGAATTTTTATACGGTGGAGGAGTTGCAGGGCATCGTGGCGCGTGGCGCCCGGGTGCTGAACATTCCCATGACAGACGACGGCGCAAACGAGATCGCGCGCCGTGCGCGTGGCACGCCGCGCATCGCCGGGCGCCTGCTGCGCCGCGTGCGCGACTTCGCCATCGTCGACAAGGACCCGCAGGTGACGCGCAAAGTCGCTGACCGCGCGCTGCGCCTGCTCGACGTCGACGACATCGGCCTCGACGTCATGGACCGGCGCTATCTCGACATGGTCGCGGTGAATTTTGGCGGCGGGCCTGTGGGCATCGAAACCATCGCGGCGGCGCTGTCAGAACCGCGCGACGCCATCGAGGACATCATCGAGCCCTATCTGTTGCAGCAGGGCTTCCTGCAGCGCACGCCGCGCGGGCGCGTGTTGACCCCCAACGCCTTCCGCCATCTTGGCCTCGCAGAACCGCAGCGCGCAGCGACCCAGTTCGGCCTCTTCGCCGACGGAGAAGAGCCATGAGCGCGGCGCGTTTTGATGTGCGGGTCTATTACGAAGACACCGATTTTTCCGGCGTCGTCTATCACGCTTCCTATCTGCGCTTCATGGAGCGCGGGCGCACGGAATTGCTGCGCGCGCTCGGCCTTTCGCAGGGCGAGATCTTGGCGGGCAATGCAGGCGAAATCTTCGGCTTTGCGGTGCGCGCGATGAATGTCGAATTCCTGAAGCCCGCGCGCATGGATGATCTGCTCACCATCGAAACCAGCGCCAACGCCATAGGCGGCGCCAGCATGGACCTTGAGCAACGCGTCCTGCGCGGCGAAGAAATTTTGATCACGGCGAAGGTGCGCATCGCCTGCGTGGCGAATGGCAAGCCGGCGCGGATTCCAAAGGCGGTGCGGGGGGCTTTGGGGGGATAAGTTTATCGCGAAACGATTGCAGCTTCTCTCCCCCTTGTGGGGAGAGATTAGAGAGTGGGGGTCGTGAGGCCTTTGCAGGTTAGAGGCTTTGCAAACACGCTCCCGTTCAGCATGCGCAGACCCCCACCCCGTCCGCTAAAGCGGCCGACCCTCCCCGCAAGGGGGAGGGTTAACTCGCCACAACATCCGCAGGGTCGGCAAACCCGACAGCGGATTCCTGCCCTCGCCGGTCACGATGAAGCCCTCACGCTCATAAAAGCGCCGCGCCGCTCCATTGGCCTGATTGACGGTGAGCGTGATCCGTCCCGGCGACAAGGCCCGCGCCTCGTTCATTAGCAGATGACCGACGCCGCGACGCCCGACGCCGGGCGCAACAGCGATCTGGTCGAGTTCACCCGTCTGCGGCAGAAGGGTCACAAAGCCTGCGACCGCGCCATCATGCGCCACTGCGCAGCGTGTCTCGTAGTCCCGCGCATGCAAGTCCTCAAGGTGCGCGCAAAGCCATGGCCTGCGCGCCTCGAAGTTGATCTCCGGCATGGCCTGCGTCCACGCGGCCACCCACAGTTCGCTAAGCTCGGGCATGAGCTTGGCGCGCCATGGCGCGATGTTGAACGGCGCGCCTGTCATCGTTCGGTCAGCTTGAGCTCAATGCGGCGATTGCGGCGCAGCGCTTCTTCCGCATCGCTGGGGTCGATGGGCTGGAATTCGCCAAAGCCCGCCGCCACAAGATGCTGGGGCGAGACGCCGCGTGAGATCAGGAATTGCACCACCGCGATGGCGCGCGCGCTCGACAGTTCCCAGTTCGAGCGGAACTGGCCAGTGACAGGCCGTTTATCCGTATGGCCATCGACGCGCATCACCCATGGAATTTCCGGCGGGATCTCGCGTTCAAGGTCCTGCAGGGCCACAGCCACCTGCTCCATCTGCGCGCGCCCGGCCGCGCTCACATCAGCGCGGCCTGTATCGAAGAGGACCTCGCTCTCGAAAACAAAGCGGTCGCCAACGACGCGCACGCCGGGCCGCGAACCCAGAATTTCGCGCAGGCGCCCGAAGAAGTCCGAGCGATAGCGCGATAGTTCCTGCACCTTTTGCGCAAGCGCGAGATTGAGCCTTGAGCCAAGGTCCGAAATGCGCGCCTGCGATTCACGATCGCGTTGTTCGGAGAGGGCCAGCGCATCTTCCAGCGAGGCGAGCTGGCGGCGCAGCGACTGGATCTGCTGGTTCAGCACATCGAGTTGCGCGGCGGCGCGGGCGGAGAGCTGCTTTTCGGCTTCGAGCGCACGGGCCATATCAGCGACCTGTCCGCCCGCAGCGCCCGCGGCCGCAGCATTGCCGGCAAGCAGGCCTTCGAGCCGCAGCTTCTCGCGCGTCGCCGCCTCAAGCGCCGTCGTCAGCGTCGCGATGCTTGATTGCGCCTCGTTCTTGCCCGCACGCTC
The DNA here is from genome assembly GCA_947455285.1 of Beijerinckiaceae bacterium. GTDB lineage: Bacteria > Pseudomonadota > Alphaproteobacteria > Rhizobiales > Beijerinckiaceae > Terripilifer. Next base: position 6,640 of record CANGOK010000098.1, read on the forward strand.
CAGCGCCAGCAGCGAAGTCAGCTCGTCGATCTGCCGATTGAGTTTGAGAAGCGCGCTATCCTTGCCGCTGATGTCGCGCGAGAGAAAGAACTGCGCCAGCATGAAGACCGAGAGCAGGAAGATCATGGTCAGAAGCATGGTCGACAGGGCGTCGACGAAGCCCGGCCAATAATCGAAGCCGCGCGCGCTGCGCCTTGCGCGCCCCAGCGCCATCAGCGCCGCTCCATGCGCTCGGAGAGCCTGTCGAGCGCGGCCTTCAGCTCGCGTTGCGTGGCGGCCTGCGCCTCCACCCAATCGCGGATCTGTTGCTGCTCCTGCCGCATGTGATGAACGAGCCCCTGCACGCCTTCCGCCAGATTGGCGATGGCCACGGCGGAACGGGCGTTCGGCTCGGCCTCGACCACGGGGCGACCATCATGGGAGGCGTCGACCGCATAGGCCGAGAGGCGGTCCTCAAGCTCGATGAAGAAACGATTCTGCGCCTGCCCCGCCTGCAGATCGAGGAAGCCCAGCACCAGCGAGCCCGCAAGACCAAAGAGAGACGAGGTGAAGGAAATCGCCATGCCAGCGATGGGCGCCGCAAGGCCGTTCTTCAGGTCGTCGAACATGACGGCGGAGTCAGCGCCGGTCTGCATGCTCTTGATGACATTGCCGATGGAACCCACGGTCTCCAGCAGGCCCCAGAAGGTGCCGAGCAGGCCGAGGAAGACCAGAAGGCCGGTCAGGTAGCGGGCGATCTCGCGGGATTCATCAAGGCGCGTGCCGATGGAGTCGAGGACCGCCTTAAGCGTCAGCGCGGAGATCGCTCGCCGCGCGAGCCCCTGCCCCAATATCAACGACACCGGCGCAAGAAGCACCGGCTGGCGCGTCGGGGCGCCTTCGCCCTGTTGCAGGGCGTTGACCCAGCGGACCTCGGGAAAGAGCAGCGCCACCTGCCGCAATGCGAACACGATGCCGATGAAGAGGACGCCAAGGATCAATCCGTTCAGACCGGGATTGGCCATGAAGGCGACCATGATCTGACGCTGCAGGATGAGCGCGACAAAGCCGATCAGCACCAGAAAGACGATCATCCTCACCAAAAAAATGTGAGGGGATGAAAGCCGGTAGGAATCCTTGTCCGCAGCCATGGGTCACCTTGCCGCCAGCAGCGCGCCGGGCCCCCACATCTCACGGCATAGCGCTCTGACAATCAAGCGCCAGCTTCGGATTTGCACATCGGCCCTTCAGATCGCCCGCAGCAGGGCCAGCAGATCGCGCTGAATGAGCTCCGCCCCGCCGCAGAGCGCGCCCTTCTCCAGCATGTCCTGTCCGCCGTCGAGATCGGACACGAAGCCGCCAGCCTCGCGCAGCAGGACGATGCCCGCCGCGATGTCCCAGGGCTGCAGGTTGCGCTCCCAATAGGCGTCGAACCGCCCGGCCGCCGTCAGGGCGAGGTCGAGGGAGGCGGCGCCGAGCCGGCGCACATTGGAGACGCGCGCCATGACGGCGGCGAGCTCCGCCTTGAACAGGGGATGGTCCTTGGCCTTGCCCAAATGCGGGATGCCGCAGGCGATCAGCGCATCGGAAAGATTGCGGCGGGGCGACACGCGCAGGCGACGATTATTGTGCCAGGCGCCCTGCCCCTTCTCGGCGACATACATGTCATCGGTCGCGGGATTATAAACGACGCCCGCGATCAGTTGGCCCTCGCGCTCCAGCGCCACGGAGATCGCGAAGATCGGCAGGCCGTGCAGAAAATTTGTCGTGCCGTCGAGCGGATCGATGATCCAGCGATGGGCCGGATCGGTGCCTTCCACCGCGCCGCTCTCCTCCATGAGGAAGCCGTAGCCCGGGCGGGCCTTGGACAGCTCCTCGAACAATGTCTTCTCGGCCTTGCGGTCGGCGGCGCTGACGAAGTCGCCGGGGCCCTTCACGGAGACAACGAGATTCTCCACCTCGCCGAAATCGCGCTTGAGGGCGCGGCCGGTCTTGATGGCGGCGCTGGTCATCACATTCATGAGGGCGGAGCGGATCATGGCGGGGTCTCTGATTTCGCTAGAGGCGAAGAAAGGGGGTGGCGATAAACGCCCGTGGGGCGCTTCTACCCCAAGGCGTGCTGCAAAGTCACGGGCTGCGAAGCTCGGGCCCGCCGATATGGCGTCGCACCGCCTCTTCCACGCTGGCGCGGTCGGCGGGGGAGAGGGCGTTGAGCTGGCTCTCCAGCATATCGTCCTGCACGCCCCCGACGCGCGCCAGAATATGCCATTTCATGGCTTCCAGCATGTCCTTTGGCGCGCCACGGCCTGCAAACAGCGCCCGCGCCAGTCGGTTGGCGGCCACGGGATTGTTGGTGAGAGCAGCCTTGCGGAAGTAGCGCACGGCGGCGGCTTCGTCCTTTGCGACGCCGTCCCCGTTGAAAAGCTGGATGCCATATTCGATCTGCGCCGCGGCGAGATTGTCATCGGCGGCGCGCTTCAGCCATTGCGCCGCCCGGCCGCCGTCGCGCGTCACGCCGCGTCCCTGCAGATATTGCAGACCAAGGGCGTAGGCCGCCTCGCTATTGCCGAGATCGGCGGCGCGGCGAAACAGGGCGGCGGCCTTGGCGAAATCCGGCTTCTCAGCCTCAAGGGTTAGCATGCCCAGATGATAGATCGCGCCGGGATGGCCTGCGGCGACCGCCAGTTCAAGGTAGGGCAGCGCCGCCGCTGGGTCGCGAGCGGCGCCCGTACCGCCAAGATAGGCCATGGCCAGCGCAAAGGCGCCTGCCGGATCGCCCCGCTCGGCGGCAAGCTTGTACCAACGCACGGCCTCCTCGGGATTGCGACGCAGGCCTAATCCATCGCGGTAGAGTTCGCCGACCAGCGTCATGGCGGGCGCGTCATCGGGATCAGCGTCGATCCGCTTCATGGCTTCGCGCAGGGCCGTCACATAATAGCCGCGCTGGAAGGCGGCGAAGGCTGTGTCGGGCGTTTCGCCCGGCGCGAGGTAGTTTTTGTCGGGATCGATCACGCCGGCGGTCTTGGCGCCGGGAATTGGAGCGATCGCCGTGGTCAGCGGGATGCGCGCAGGCGTCAGGGTTGTCGGCAGGGGCGCCTGCGCGAAAGCCGGCGCCGTCCCCGCCAGAAGCAGGGCGACGCCCGCCATGCGCAGGGCTGTCAACGGCCCGCGCCGCGCACCAGCGCGGCCTGCGCTTCAGCGACAGCGGCGGCAGGGCCGCGCGCGTCATTCCACACGGCGTCGCCAAGGGCGACGAAATCTGCGCCCGCCAGCGAGAGCGTGCCCACATCCTCAAGGCGCGGGGCGAAGCCGATGCAGGGCACGGTGAAGATTTCGGTCCACCAGGAGACGCGCTCGATCACCGCCTCGAGCAGGGGCGTCCAACCGTCCGCCGAAGGATCGCCGAACATGACGTAATCGACGTCCATCTCGCCGACCGTCATGGAATCATGCCGCGTCTTCACGCCACCGGCGCCCACGATGCAGTCGGGCTTGAGGGTTTCGATGGCCTCGCCAAGCTGCTCTTCAAGCTGCTCGCCATGGGCGCGCACATGCACGCCATCGGCCTCGGCGCGGACCGCGAGCCGAGGATCGCCGTCGATAAGGAGCGCCGCCTCGTGCTTCTGCGCGACGGGAAGCAGGGCGCGGACGATCTTCTTGGCGGTTCCCTCATCAGGACTGGCGAAGCGCACGAGCACGCAGGCCACATCCCCGGCGCTCAGCG
>CANGOK010000099.1 GCA_947455285.1 Beijerinckiaceae bacterium
CGCATCCAGTGGACGCGTAATGACGAGCATAAATGGGAGCCCTATGGCTCCGCCATGCTCATCAAGACGAAGGCGCGGGTGGACGCCAAGGGCGATATTCTCGACTGGACGCTCGACCTCTGGTCCACCTCCCATGGCACGAGGCCGGGCGGCAAGGCGGGCAATCTGCTGGCGGCGCGGATGCTGGAGAAGCCCTTCGCTCTGCCGACCCCGGTCAACGGCGGCCCGCCCAACTATGCGGCCGACCGCAACGCCATCGCGCTCTATGAATTCCCCGGCCAGACGGTCAGCACCCACTTCCTGACCAATTTCGCGGCCCGAGCTTCATCGACGCGTGGCCTCGGCGCATACGCCAATGTCTTCTCCATCGAGAGCTTCATGGATGAGCTGGCGGCGCGCGCCAAGGCTGATCCGGTCGAGTTCCGGCTGCGCTATCTGAAGGACGAGCGCGCGCGCGCCGTACTGCAGAAGACAGCCGACATGCTGGGCTGGTCGAAGTTTGAAAAGGCGCCGGGACGCGGCCGCGGCATCGGCTTCGCCCGCTACAAGGGCCTCGCCACCTATTGCGCGGTCGCAATGGAGGTCGAGGTCGATCGCGCCTCGGGAGCCATCCGCGTGTTGCGCGCCGTCAGCGCCGCAGACGCCGGCGAGGTCGTGGCGCCTGATGGCGTGAAGAACCAGATCGAGGGCGGCATCGTGCAGTCCCTGTCATGGACCATGAAGGAAGCCGTGCGCTTTGACGCTGCTGGCGTGAAGACGAGCGATTGGACCTCCTACCCGATCCTCACCTTCAGCGAGGTTCCGCCCATCACCGTGGAGCTGATCGACAAGCCCGGTCTGCCCTTCCTCGGCGCAGGCGAAGCCTCGCAGGGCCCGACCGGCGCCGCGCTCGCCAACGCCGTAGCCGATGCTGTCGGCGCACGCCTGCGCGACATTCCCTTCACACCAGCGCGTGTGAAGGCGGCTCTAGCGTAAGCAGCAAAATTTTGGAGGGGCGTCGTTCGTCCCTCCAGAAAAAGCGCGACCCAACCCCAATCCCCGCAGTCTAAGGGGAAAATAGCGCCATGTTCTGCGCATCCGCCCCACCTTGAACGTCGCGCTCGCCTCCCTCGAAAGGGGAATGCGCCTCAAAACGACCCCTTTTCAATGGTCGGAGTGGTGGCCTGTGCTATCTTCAACCTTCAGGCCTTCCACATTCGGGATTCGGTTATGGCGCTTCTCAGTCTGGCCGTCGCGGCCCTTTCGCTCATCTCCTTTGGCGTATGGTGGTCGACGGCGGAGGTCTCAGCCCTCCTGCTGGGCGTGGGCGGCCTGCTCTGCGCGGGCGCGACCTTTCAATCCCGGGGCATTTCGACCTTCCTGAAAATCTTCATCGTGATTTTCTCCGCCGAGGTCGTCGTCTTCGGTGGCGTCTATCTCCTGTCGCTTGGCGACCTGTGGCCGGAATCGCTGAAGGCCTACAAGCTGCCCGACAGCGTGCCGCTCACCGTCGCGATGTTTACGGTTCTCGTCTGGGCCATGTCGCACCTGAAGGTGGTGCGCAACATCAGCGCCATCGCCGATCGCTACTTTGAAAGCACGACTGATACGCAGGCCAGCATCTGGCCGTTCCCGACCTTTGCAATCGCCGAGCGCCGCCTCGCCATCGGCACCGTCGCCTTTCTCGTCGTGCTGAACCAGGCTCAGGTCGGCATCAATGTGCGACTGTCCTTCTTCAACCGCGACTGGTTCAACGCGCTTCAGAACAAGGACGGCGACACCTTCTGGCGACTGCTCTTCACCGTCTTCCTCTTCTGGGCGGCCATCTACATCGCCAGCGCCATCATTGAATTCATCGTGCAATCGGTGCTGATCATCCGCTGGCGCCGCTGGCTGACGGAACATTACGTCGGCCGTTGGCTTGAGGGATCGACCCACTACCGCATGGGGCTGAAGGGCGCCAACACTGACAACCCCGACCAGCGCATCGCGGAGGACGTGAACCGCTTCATTGACGGCGGAAGCGTGGGCTATGGCATCTACTCTTATTCAATCCTCCTGATCTCGACGCTCTCTTCGCTCGTCTCCTTCGCAGTGATCCTTTGGACTCTGTCCGCTGACTTCACCATTCCGGGCACAGACATAGCGGTGCCGGGCTTCCTCTTCTGGGTCGCGCTGGTCTATTCGCTCGTAGGCACGCTGATCACCCATCTCATCGGCCGCTCGCTGGTCGGCCTCTATTTCCAGCGCCAGCGTTATGAAGCCGACTTCCGCTTCTCTCTCGCGCGCCTGCGCGAATATTCTGAACAGATCGCCCTGTTGAAGGGCGAAGCTGCGGAGCGCAGGCTCTCCATGGGGCGCTTCGGCCAGATCTTCAGCAACTATTTGCAGATCGTCGACCGCCGCAAAAAGCTGATGGCGTTCACCGCCACCTACGGACAGATCAGCCCGTTCATCCCCTATATCGTGGCCGCGCCCTTCTACTTCGCGGGCAAGATCCAGCTTGGCGTGATGACTCAGACCGCAAGCGCCTTTGGCCGGGTGGAGGGCGCGCTTACTTTCTTCATCACCTACTACACCTCGCTCGCCGACTTCAAAGCCGTGCTTGATCGTCTGTCGAGCTTCGACGCGGCCATCGATCAGGCCCATGCGATGGAGCACGCCAGCGCTATCGAAAATCCGCCTTCGGTCGCTGGCGAGATCGCCATGAAGGACCTTGAACTCGCCCTGCCTGATGGCCGCCCCATCGTCACAGGCGCGCGGCTCACCCTCAACCCCGGCGAAACCCTGCTGCTGTCAGGCCATTCTGGCTCCGGCAAATCCACGCTCTTCCGCGCCATCTCGGGCATCTGGCCCTTCGGCAAGGGTTCGATCAGCGTGCCTGCGGGCGCGAGCGTGATGTTGTTGCCGCAGAAGCCCTACATTCCCATCGGCACCCTGCGAAACGCCGTGACCTATCCGCAAAACCCTGCGGATTTCGACGATGCGGCGCTCGTGAAGGCGCTGGAGAACGCCCTCATGGGTTCGTTCATCCCGCGGCTCGACGAAGAGGACAACTGGGGCCAGCGCCTGTCTGGCGGCGAGCAGCAGAGGCTTGCCGTGGCGCGTGCGTTGCTGGCGCGCCCCGACTGGCTGTTCCTTGATGAAGCGACCTCCGCGCTTGATGAACCGACCGAGGCGGCGCTGTATCGCATGCTCGCGGATCATCTGCCGGGAACCACCGTCATCTCCATCGGCCACCGCTCGACGCTCGCCGCCTTCCACCAGCGCCGCGTGATGATGGAAAAGCATACGGGCGGCGCGGCGACGCCGGTGGAACAGACGAAAGCAGGCGCGGCGGAATAGGCTGCGCCCAAACAAAAACCCGCCCCGCTCGAAGCGGGACGGGTTCTATTCCGATCAGATCAGAAATCAGTTCAGAGGCAGCGGCACGAACCGCTTGTCATCCTGCGGCGAGGCCACGAAGAGCAGCGCCGACTTGCGGCCCTGATCTTTCAGCTCCTTGAGCTTGCGCGCCACATCCTCAGGCTTCGACACCGGATCCTGATTGATTTCAAGGATACGGTCGCCGGCCGAGATGCGCTTTTCAGCAGCCTGGGAATTGGGATCGACGCCAGTGACCAGCACGCCTTCCGTTCCCTCCTTGAGGTTGAACTTCTTGCGCGCGTCGGCTGTCACAGCGCCAAGCTCCATGCCAAGCGCCTTCTGCACGGCCGAGGCGGAGGGGGCGGCGTTCTTGTCGCCCTTGCCAGCATCAAGCGAAGCCTGCTTCTCGCCGTCCTCGAGGCGGCCGAGCGTGACCTTCAGCTCCTGCTCCTTGCCATTACGCATGACGATCACGCTGACCTCGCGGCCGACCGCGGTGGCGGCGACGATCTTCGGCAGCTCGCGAGAATCCTTCACATCCTTGCCGTCGAACTTGATGATGACGTCGCCGGACTTGATGCCCGCAGGCTTGCCCGGCCCCTTGTCATCGACGCCAGCAACCAGCGCGCCGCGCGGCTTGCCGAGGCCAAGGCTCTCGGCGATGGTCTCGTCGACATTCTGGATGCGCACGCCAAGCCAGCCGCGACGCGTCTCGCCGAACTTCTGCAACTGCTCGATCACCGGCTCCAGCGTCGCCGAAGGCGTGGCGAAACCGATGCCCACTGAGCCGCCCGAAGGCGACAGGATCGCTGTGTTCACGCCGATGACTTCGCCCGCCATGTTGAACAGCGGACCGCCTGAGTTGCCTTTGTTGATGGCGGCGTCGGTCTGGATGTAGTTGTCATAGGGGCCGCTATCGATATTGCGGTTGCGGGCGGAGACGATGCCTGCCGTCACGGTGCCGCCAAGGCCGAAGGGATTGCCCACGGCCATGACCCAGTCGCCGACGCGCATCTTCTCGCTATCGCCGAACTTCACCGCCTTCAGCGGCTTTTCCGGCTTCACGCGCAACACGGCGATGTCGACTTTGGCGTCCTTGCCGAGCACCTCGGCCTTCAGCCGTTGCCCATCGGTAAAGATGACCGTCACCTCATTGGCGTCGGCGATGACGTGATTATTTGTGATGACGATGCCTGCGGAGTCGATGACAAAGCCCGAGCCGAGCGAAGCAGAGCGGCGCTGCTGACGTTGGCCGCCGTCGCCACCCTGCGGACCCTGACCACGCCGACGGAAGAACTCTTCGAAGAGATCATCGAAAGGCGTGCCCTGCGGCAGGTTGGGCGCAGCCGAGCGCTTCTCCTCGACGGTCTGGGAGGCAGAGATATTCACCACGGCGTCGCTGACATCAGCGGCGAGATCGGCCAGCGAATCCGGCCCCTTGGCGAAAGCCGGAAGGCTCATCGCGGGTGCAAGAACCGGCACAGCCGCAAAGCCCATCATGAGGGCGAGGGCGAGACGCGGCAGGCGCCGAGTGGGACGATTGACGGGTGCAAGGCCCATGAATTGCTCTCCTGGTGACTGGGCCGGAAGGCTCCCCCGGCGCCGGACAATCGACATACAGAATGGGGCGGAAACGCGACCGGAAAAGTGAATTTCGCGATTCAGCCGTTTCTGGCCCGACATTTATGCGCGGCGGCTTACTTAGACGCCGCCCCCTCAACCTGACGCCCGGAATTTCCGAAGAAACGGAAGAACTGGGAATTGGGGCTCAGGATGAGCCTTGTATCGCCAGACTTCAAGCCAGCCTCATAGGCCTGCATGCTACGCCAGAAGGCGAAGAATTCAGGGTCCTTGCCATAGGCTTCAGAAAAGACGGCGTTGCGCTGGGCCTCGCCCTCGCCGCGCAGCTGATCGGCCTGCTGCTGCGCCTGAGCGCGCAACACGATCACGTCACGATCGGCTTTCGAGGTGATGCGCTGGGCCTGCTCGGCGCCCTGGGCACGGAACTCGGCGGCTTCACGTGCGCGCTCGGTCTGCATGCGGCTGAAGACCTTTTCGGAAATCTGCTTCGGCAGATCGGCGCGGCGGATGCGCACGTCCTTGATGGTGACGCCGAACTTGCTCGCCTCCTGCTCCACCTGCTCGCGAATGCGGACCATGAGCTGAGAGCGCTGGTCGCGAACGATCTGCGGCATGTTCGCCTCGCCAAGCACGCGGCGCACGGCCGAGTTCAGGACGTTGGCGAGCTGGCCATCGCCCCGCAGCGTTGTGCCGACGGACTGATAGAACCGCAGGGGATCGACGATCTTGTAACGCAGGAAAGCGTCGACCTCGATGCGATTGTTGTCGCTGGCCAGAACCTCCTGCTTGGAGGTTTCAAGATCGAGAATTCGGTTGTCGAGATAAACGACGGTCTCGATGAACGGGACCTTGAAGTGCAGGCCAGGCGAAGTGATGAGGCCACGCCCGGTGATCGGCTCGCCAAAGCGCAGCACGAGCGCCTGCTCGGTCTGGCGCACGATGAAGGCGGAGCCCGCGAGCCCGATCAGGGCCACGATGGCCAAGATGAAGGCGGTGAATGCGGCGACGGGAGATTTCACTTCGCGCCTCCCTGTTGGCTGGTCGGACGGGCGGCGCCCGGCGTTGGCGGCGGCGCATCAAGCGCCCCCAGCGGCAGATAGGGCACGACACCCTGCGCCGAGGCGGGCTGGTCGACGATCACCTTGTTCATGCCGCCGAACACCCGCTCCATGGTCTCAAGATAAATGCGCTCGCGCGTGATGTCGGGCGCGCGCTTGTATTGTTCGAGCACCTGCGAGAAACGCGAGGCCTGACCATTGGCCTCAGCCACGGTCTGCTCGCGATAAGCCTGCGCTTCCTGCATGATCCGCGCCGCCGCGCCGCGCGCCTCGGGCACCACGCGATTGGCGTAAGCCTCGGCCTCGTTGCGAAGACGATCCTGATCCTGTTGGGCCGCCGTCACATCGCGGAAGGCCGCGATCACCTGTTCGGGCGGATCCACCGACTGCAACTGAACCTGAATGATCTTCACGCCCAGACCATAATCGTCGAGCACCTTTTGCATCAGGTCCTGCACGGCGGGTTCGATGACCTTGCGCTCGGCTGTCAGGATGCGCTGGATCTGGCTACGGCCGACGATCTCGCGCATGGCGCTCTCGGCGACCGCCTTGATGGTCAATTCGGGACGCCGGACATTGAAGGCGAAATTCTCTGGCTTCGTTGGATCGATCTGCCAGATCACGACGAATTTCACGTCAGCGATATTCTCGTCGCCGGTCAGCATCAGGCTTTCTTCAGGCACATCCACCGTACCCTGATTGCCGCTGCGCTGATCGATCCGGTAGTTGAAGCCGATGCTTGTCGTGTTGCGGTCCTCGACGCGCAGCTTCTGCACCGAGCCCACGGGATAGGGCAGGTTATAGTGCAGGCCCGAGCCAGTCTTGCTCACATAGCGACCGAAGATCAGGTTCAGCGCCGCCTCGTTGGGCTGCACCGTATAAAAGCCACTGAGGGACCAGGCGCCCAGGGCCAGCACAACCGCCAGCGCCACGCCCTTGCCGCCAAAGCCGCCACCCGGCATGACCTGACGCAGCTTGTCCTGCCCGCGCCGCAGAAGCTCCTCTACGTCGGGAGGCGTCTGGCCCCCTGAAGGACCCTGTCCCCACGGACTTTGGCCGGGGGGCTTGCCCCAGGGTCCGCCGCCACCGCCGCCGCCACCTTGATTGCTCCAGGGCATCTGGTTCCTCGCCTCGGATGAATGTCTGTTGTGAAGTAAACACGGGCCCGGCTGTTTTCAATTGGCGGACCCTCAGCCAATCAGATGCGGACATAGTCCACGAAGCTGAACCCGGCCTCGTCGCCGGGGCCAGAATCGGGGGCGGTTCGCCCCATCTCACGCCATTGGGTGGGGTCGATCGTCGGAAAGAAGGCGTCGCCTTCCGGGGCGAGATCGACCTCGGTGATATGGAGCGCGGCGCATTGGTCGAGTAGGAGGCGATAGAGTTCGCCCCCGCCAGCCACAATGATTTCCGGGGCTTTCAGCCCTTTAGCCAGCTCCTCGGCGAGCGCGACGGCGGCCTGCGGGTCATGGGCCACATGGGCGCCCTCGGCCCGAAAAGCCGGATCGCGGGTCACGACGATGGTCTCGCGCCCCGGCAGTGGCCGGCCGATCGAATCCCAAGTGCGCCGTCCCATGATCATAGGTTTCCCCATCGTGATCGCGCGAAAGTGATTCATGTCGCTGCGCAATTTCCAGAGCAGCCGATTGTTCCCGCCAATGACGCCATTGCGCGCCACGGCCGCGATGATCGCAAGTGGGAGCGCCATCAGACCGCCACCGGGGCCTTGATCGCGGGCCAGGGATCATAGCCCTCGATCACGATGTCCTCATAGGCGTAGTCGAAGAGGGAGGGTGCAGGCTTCAGGGTCAGGCGCGGCAGCGGGCGCGGGGCGCGCGAGAGCTGCTCATGGGCCTGATCGAGATGGTTCAGGTAGAGATGCGCATCGCCGAAGGAATGGACGAAATCCCCGGGCCGCAAGCCGGCCGCCTGCGCCATCATCACCGTCAGCAGGGCGTAGCTGGCGATATTGAAGGGCACGCCCAGAAAGATGTCGGCCGAACGCTGGTAGAGCTGGCAGGACAGCCGCCCCTCCGCCACATAGAACTGGAACAGACAGTGGCAGGGCGCGAGCTTCATGTTCGGCAGGTCGGCGACATTCCAGGCGGAGACGACGAGCCTGCGCGAATCGGGGTTTCGCTTGATCTCTTCAAGCACCCATTTGATCTGGTCGTGGGTCTGCCCGTCAGCCCCTTCCCACGAACGCCATTGCTTGCCGTAGACGGGGCCAAGATCGCCATTGGCGTCGGCCCACTCATCCCAGATCGAAACGCCATTCGCCTTGAGATAGCCGATGTTGGTGTCGCCCTTCAGGAACCACAAAAGTTCGTGAACGATGGACTTCAGATGCAGGCGCTTGGTCGTGACCAGCGGAAAGCCCTTCGCGAGGTCGAAGCGCATCTGATGACCGAAAACGGAGACGGTCCCCGTGCCCGTGCGGTCTGATTTGCGGACGCCTTCGTCAAGAACGCGGCGCAGAAGGTCGTGATAGGCCTGCATGTGACTTCCCTGTAAGGCGCGCACCTTATCCCATCGGGACGCCGGGCGCCCCTGCCCTTTCGCGGCATCAACAACAAGCTCAGGGCCAAGCCAGACACAAACATTACAATATTTCGCCCCCATGGATGGAAGCTGCGGCCTGTGCTAGGCAGGCGCGACAATCCCGGCCTGACCTCGGAGAAACGCCTTGCGCCTCAAAACCCTCGCCCTCGGCCTCGCCCTGACGCCGCTCGCCGGAGCCGCGGCCTTCGCTCAGAGCGTCGAGCAATTCTACACAGGCAAGACCATCAGCTTCATCGTCGGCGCGGGAGCTGGCGGCAGCTATGACATCTACGCCCGCACGCTCGCCAACCACATGGGCAAGCATATTCCCGGCAAGCCGATCGTCGTGGTGAAGCTGGCGGGCGGCGTCGGCGGCGGGATCTCCACCTCGATCCAGATGGAGCACACCGTCCCCAAGGACGGCGCCACCATCGGCATGACCCAGCAGACCAATGTCACCAGCCAGCTCACTGAAGCGAGCGCTGCCGGCAAATACGATATTTCGAAATGGCGCTGGCTCGGCAACATGGCGCCGCTGCGCAACTTCGCTGGCGTATGGCACACGGCTGCGGCGCAGACGCTGGAGGAGGCGACCAAGGCCGAAGTGATCATGGGCGCGACAGGCCGCAATTCGCCGACCTTCACGGTGCCGCAGGCCCTCAATGAGATTCTCGGCACGAAATTCAAATTCGTGCTCGGCTACAATGGCGCCGCCGATCTCAACCTCGCGATGGAGCGCGGCGAGATTCAGGGGCGCGGCGCCTCGTGGATCAGCGTCGTGACGCAGGCGCCCCAATATATCCGCGAGAAGAAGCTGAAGGCGCTCGTGGTCGATGGCCTGACCCGCGATCCGCTGCTGCCTGACGTTCCCACGCTGCTTGAACTTGCGCGCACTGAGGAACAAAAGGCGGCGCTGTTGATGATTTGCGGCTCATCCGAATTCGCACGCGGCGTCTTCCTGCCGCCGGGCGTTCCGCAAGATCGCGTCGACGCTTTGCGCGCAGCCTTCGACGCCACGATGAAGGATCCGGAATTCCTCGCCGAAGCCGAAAAGGTTCAGATCCCGATCGAGCCGAATGGCGGAGAGAATCTCGACAAGATCGCCAAGCAGATCGTGGCGACGCCACCCGCCGCGATCACGCTCGCAAAAAAGTTGCTCGGCAGCGAGTGATCTGCGAGGCGGCTCAGGGTTTGAAGACCAGAGCCGCCTTCGCCTTGTCCACGATATCCTGCGGCGTGGCGTAGAGTTTGGCGATCAGCGCCTGCAGCTCTTCGCCCGGAATCGGCGCGATATCGAGATTGATGCGCTTGGCCTCAGCCACAAGGTCAGGATCGCTCATCGTGGCCATGAAGGCTTTACGCAGCGCCTCCACGCGCTCCTGCGGCACGCCCGGAGCGACGACATAGGGGCGGCCGAAGGTCGTCTGGCTATAAACGAGTTCGAGGATCTGCTTCTGCTCGGGCGTTTTCGCGAAGTCGCGCGATAGACCCACGCCCATGCGGTCGAGTTCGGGATAACCAACATTTGATTCCTGAACGAGCGGCTTCACGAGCTTGTCGCGAAACCATGCGGGATAGGTGGCCGCGACGCTCGACCATGTCTGGCCGCAACCGCCCTGCACCTCCCCCTTCTCCATCGCAAGATTGATCTCGCGTGTGCCGGGATAACCCGCCACGATCTTGAACTTCACCCCCAGCAAATTCTTCAGCAGCGAGGGAAAGTCGCGCGTGGAAGCGCCTTCCGCGCTCGCGCCCATGACGATTTCCTTGCTGAAGGCGTCGGCGAGTGAATTAACCCCTGCGTCAGTGCGCACGAG